>JAUVQP010000002.1 GCA_030598075.1 Miltoncostaeaceae bacterium
CCGTGTGCCGGTACCGCACGTAGTCGAGCGCGTTGACGCCGTCGAGCCTCTGGTAGCCCGGCTCCAGGTCGATGGCGTCATAGGACTCACCCGGACCGCTGTTGTCGTTGAAATAGCGCCGGTCGACATCGATGAAGACGCCGCCGACGGCGTCGACCAGGCTCTGGAAGCCCTGGAAGTCGACCACGACGTACTCGTTGACGTCCTCGCCGGTCAGCGCCGCGACGGTCTCGATCGTCTTCGCCGGACCGCCCCAGCCGTAGGCGTCGTTGATCCTGCTGGTGCCGAAGCCCGGAATCTCGACCCAGAGGTCGCGCGGGAACGACAGCATCGAGATGAAGCCGCTCGCGCTGTCCATGCGGACCAGGATGAGCGAGTCCGAGCGACCGTTGTCGCCATCCTTCGGGCGCGTGTCCGAGCCGATGAGCAGCACGTTGACCGGCGCGCCGGGGAGGACCGGTCGCGTGACCCTGCGCGCCGCGCGGGCCTCCTCGGTGTCGGGAGCGGCCGCCTCGAGCGTCTGGTCGAGGAAGACGTAGCCGCCGAACACGAGCGAGGCGCCCGCGCCCAGGACGAGCCAGAGCGAGATGAGCGCCGGCGCGACCCATCTCCGGCTCTTCGGACGAATGCGGTAGTAACGCGCCTTGCCCTGGCCGGAGCGCCGCGGCGTCACGCGGACGCCTCTTCGGCGGGGACGCCGGACGCGGCAACGGCGCGGGCGAAGTCGGTCAGCGTCCGCCGGTACGCCCCGAGGCTGTCGATCTCGACGTGCTCGTGCGGCCCGTGATGCCCCCCGCCGCGAGGCCCGAACTCGACCGCGGGGGTTCCGACGGAGAGAAAGGCGACCGCGTCAGACGCGCCATCGCGCCCGACCGATGTCGTGCTGGGCTCATGCGCCGATGCCGAGGAGATCAAGGCCAGCACCATGGGGTGGTCCGGGGCCACGTACGCGGGAGGCCGCTCGAGGATCACGTCCACGCTCGCCTCGGGATCGAGGCCGCGCACCTGGGCCAGCACGCCCGCGGGGTCTTGTCCGCGCAGGTAGCGGATGTCGATGTCCATCCGGCACCGGTCGGGAACCTTGTTCACGGCGTCACCGCCGCTCATCCGCCCGAGGCTGATCGACGGGGTCGGCAGCAGAGGTGTCGAGGCCCCGGCGAACGGGAGGCGCTCGATTCTGCGATAGAGATCGACGGCACCAAGAACAGCATTCTCCCCCAACCAGGGCGTCGAGCCATGCGCGGAGGTCCCGCGGACCTCGACGCTCAACATGAGCACGCCCTTCGCCTCGGAACCCACCTGCATGTCTGTGGGCTCTCCGCACACCACGAAGTCGGCCCGGAGCCCGTCGCGCACCAGCATCTCGGTACAGTTCTCGCCCGGCTCCGCACGTTCCTCGTCGGGAACGACCAACAGCTCGACCTGCGCTCCATCGAGCCCCTTCGCAAGATCGGCAACCGACAGCATCATGGACGCCAGGGCGGCCTTCATGTCGTACGCGCCGCGCCCGATGAGCCGACCGCCCTCGACGCGGGGCACGAACTGCTCGGAATGCCCCGGCACCACGTCCAAGTGGCCGTGGTACAGCAGGCGCCGAGGCCCGGACCCGACCCGCGCGACGATGGCCGACCGACCTCCCACCTCGACGCGGCGGACGGCGACGTCGCAGCCCTCCAGCCACCCCGCGACGAAGTCCATGGCGTGCTGGAGACCCGGGCGCCCCGACGTATCGTAGGCGATCAGCCGCTCCGCGAGCTGAACCTCGTCCACGCGGGGAGGATAGCCGAGCCCCCCGCGACAACACGGCGCGCACGGTCGAGCGCGCTCGCCCTCATCGCGATCGCGCTCCTCGCGGTCGGGCCGGCGGCGGTGCACGCGCGTGGCGCACCCCTCGCCGCCGCGCCGGGATGTCCGATCTTCCCTGACGGCAACGTCTGGAACCAGCCGGTCGACAACCTGCCCGCGGCCCGCGACTCGGCGCGGCTGATCCGGGGCATCGGCGCCGGCGCGCCCGTTCACCCCGACTTCAGCGACCGTGGACGCTATGGCATCCCCATAAACGTCGCCACGTCCCGAACCCCGCGCCACCGCGTCCGCTTCCGCTACGCGACGGAGTCGGATCGAGTGCCCTATCCGATTCCGCGCCGCGCTCGCATCGAGCGGGGCTCGGACCGGCACCTCATCGTGCTCGACCGAGACCGGTGCCGCCTGTACGAACTCTTCGACGCGCGGCGCATCGGGGGTCGCTGGCGGGCCGGAAGCGGCGCCGTGTGGGACCTCGGGAGCAACACCCTCCGGCGCCGAGGGTTCACGAGCGCCGACGCCGCCGGTCTCCCGATCCTGCCCGGGCTCGTGCGCCACCTCGACGTGGCGCGCGGAGAGATCGACCATGCGCTCCGGTTCACCGCCCCGCGCACGCGGCGCGCGTTCGTCTACCCGGCTCGCCACTTCGCGAGCGACTCGACAAGCGCGAGCCTCCCACCGATGGGCCTGCGGGTCCGCCTGAGGCGCTCCGTGTCGCTTCGCGGCCACGGACCGCAGGCCCGCACCGTGATCAGAGCGCTGAAGCGCTACGGGATGATCCTCGCCGACAACGGATCGCCCTGGTTCATCACGGGCGCCCCGAGCGCGGGGTGGGACGACGACGACCTGCGGACGCTCCGTCGCCTCCGTGGACGCGACTTCGAGGTAGTGGACACCCGTCGGCTCCGCAACGGGCCCCGCGCGAGCGCCGGCTAGCGACCGCGCAGATGCACGTCGATCTCCCGAACCGGGTTGGCGAGGCTCCATGCACCCCAGGCGGCGAGCAGCGCGGCGGAGACGCCGAGGCTCGCCGAGATCCCGATCTCCTCCGCGAGCACCCCCGCGAGAACGGCGCCGATCGCGACGGGTGCCACGACCGCGAGCTGGTAGAGGCCGAGCATGCGCCCCACGAGCTCGAGCGGCGAGTGCAGCTGTAGGGCGGTATTCGTACCGGCGAACATCCAGATCCAGAAGGCGCCGCTGAAGGCCATCGCCGCCACGGCCAGCGGGAAGAGAGGCGCGTAGGCGACCGCCGCGAGGCCGGCGGCAAAGGCAAGCGTGGCCAGCGGGAGGGCACGATGGCGGGGCAGGCCGCGCGCCGTCAGCCTCTCGAGCGCGAACGCCCCCACAAGACCGCCGCCGCCCATCGCACCCAACAGGAAGCCCAACCCCTCCGGCCCCGCGTCGAGATGGCCCGCGACGACCGGAGCAAGCTCCTGGATCGGGGACGCGAGGCCCGTGAAGATGGCCATGCCGACAAGCAGCCGTCGGATGGCCGGATCGCCCGCGGCGAACACGAACGCCGCCCGCGCGGTGGGTCGCTCGTGCGCGCCCGCCGCGGGGCGAGGACCCACGCGCGACAGGGCCCAGACCAGACCCAGGAACGAGACGGCGTTGAGCGCGAAGCACACGGTGGCTCCCGCGAGGGCGAGCGTGACCCCTCCGATCGCCGGGCCCGCAAGCCGGGCGACGTTGACCCCGACCGCGTTCAGCGAGACCGACTGCGAGAAGAGCGACCGCGGTACCAGGGTCGGTATGAGCGCGAGCAGCGCCGGAAGCCCCAGGGCGAAGCCGGCGCCGACGACGAAGCTGAAGGCGTAGATCGCGGCGACCGACACCTCCCCCGCCCACGCCAGGATGGTGAGCGCCCCGGCTCCGAGCGCTTGCGCGAGAAGAGCCGCGATGGCGACGGTCCTCCGGTCGACCCGATCGGCGAGGTAGCCGGCATAGGGACTCAGGAAGATCGCCGGGGCGCGGGTGAGCAGCACGAGGGCACCCACCGCCGCGGGACTGCCGGTGATGCTGAAGACCAGCCATCCGGCCGCGACAGTCTGCAGCCAGGTCCCGGTGTTGGAGGCGATCGTGGCGAGCCAGACGTCGCGAAACACCGGCACGCGCAGCGCGGACGGCACCGCACGTCCGAGAGCTTCCCTAGCCACGCACGCGCCGCTTCGTCACGAGAAGCCGGCCACCGGAGGGAGGGTGGCGAGTGCCCGCTCCTTCGGGGGCGGAGCGTCGCGGGCGCAAGCCGAGGCGGGCGAAGACCCGGCGCCCGACCGACGGTGTGCTAGCGCTCTCGCAAGGAACGTCGGCGAGCGTCGCCCCGAGAAGACCCCGCGGGGCAAGAACCCGGCGTCATGGGCGGGGCGCCGCCCGTGGCGATGACCGAGGCGCAGCATCCGCGGAGGTTCGCAGCCCGATGGAACGCGGTGAACGCTTCTCGGCGGGGCGCCGGCGGCGGCACCGGGGAAAAGGCCCGGAGACGGCCCGCGGACGAGAGCCGCCCCGACTCCCGTCGGGGCGGCCGCTGTCAGGAATCCGCTACCTTCAGGCGGTTCTCGGCGCGCCGCCGGGCGCTCTCGGCGGCCACCCGGGCCACCTCGTCGTCGGCGGCGTCGGCCACCGCGGTCTCGGCTCGATCCAGCGCCGACCGTGCGCGTGCGCGGTCGATATCCCGAGCCAGCTCCGCCTGCTCGACGAGCACCAGCACGCGATCCTCGTAGACCGACATGTACCCCTCGGTGGTGGCATAGACCAGCTTCTCGTCGTCAAGCGTGGTGATGCGCGTCTCGCCGTGCCGCAGCAGGGCGATGAACGGCGCGTGCCGGGGGAGGATGCCGACCTCGCCCTCGACGCTCGGAGCGACCACCATCCTGGCGACGTCGTCGAACACCGGCCCCTCGGGCGTGAGCACGCGCACCCCGAGGCGCTTCCGGTCAGAGCTGACGGCGGTGGACACCGCGTCCTCAGCCCTCGGCCTGGAGTTCGTCGGCGCGCTCGACGGCCTCGTCGATCGAGCCGACGAGGTAGAACGCCTGCTCGGGAAGCTCGTCGTGCTTGCCCTCGACGATCTCCTTGAAGCCTCGCACCGTCTCTGACAACGGCACGTAGGTGCCGGGCTTGCCGGTGAACGCCTCGGCCACGTGGAACGGCTGCGAGAGGAAGCGCTCGATGCGGCGCGCGCGGCCCACCGCGAGCTTCTGCTCGTCGGTCAGCTCGTCGACGCCGAGGATCGCGATGATGTCCTGGAGGTCCTTGTAGGTTTGGAGGATCTCCTGAACCTGGGTGGTGACCTCGTAGTGCTCCGCGCCGACGCCCTCCTTGCTGAGCGCGCGGCTGGTCGAGTCCAGCGGGTCGACCGCCGGGTAGATGCCCTTCTCGGCGATGGAGCGGCTGAGCACGGTGGTCGCGTCGAGGTGCGCGAAGCTCGCGGCCGGAGCCGGGTCGGTGAGGTCGTCCGCCGGCACGTAGATCGCCTGCACCGAGGTGACCGAGCCGTTCCGCGTCGAGGTGATGCGCTCTTGAAGGTCGCCCATCTCGGTCTGGAGGGTGGGCTGGTAGCCCACGGCGGAGGGCATCCGGCCGAGCAGCGCGGAGACCTCGGAGCCAGCCTGCACGAACCGGAAGATGTTGTCGATGAACAGCAGCACGTCCTGGCCGCCCTTGTCGCGAAAGTACTCCGCCATCGTCAGGCCGCTCAAACCGACGCGAAGGCGGGCGCCCGGGGGCTCGTTCATCTGGCCGTAGACGAGCGCGGTCTTGTCGATGACCCCGCTCTCCTTCATCTCGAGCCAGAGGTCGTTGCCCTCGCGCGTGCGCTCGCCGACGCCCGCGAACACCGAGAGCCCGCCGTGCTCCTGCGCGATGTTGTGGATGAGCTCCTGGATGAGCACGGTCTTTCCGACGCCGGCGCCGCCGAACAGCCCGACCTTGCCGCCCTTGACGTAGGGGGCCAGCAGGTCGACGACCTTGATGCCCGTCTCGAAGATCTCCTCGCTGGGGTCGAGCGAGTCGAACGGCGGCGCGGCGCGATGGATGGGCCAGCGCTCGGTGGTGCCGATGTCGCCGCCCTCGTCGATGACCTCGCCCAAGACGTTGAAGATTCGGCCCAGGGTGGCGTCCCCCACCGGCACCGTGATGGGCTGGCCGGTGTCGACGACCTCGATGCCGCGAGCCAGACCGTCGGTGGTGTCGAACGCGACCGCTCGCACGCGACTGTCGCCGAGCAACTGCTGCACCTCCGCGACGATCGGGTCGCCTCCGCCCGGCCGCGGGATCTCGATGGCCGAGTAGATGCTAGGCAGATCGCTGGGGAAATGAGCGTCGATGACGACACCCCTGATCTCCACGATCGTGCCCATGTTCTGACCGTTCTCAGCCATTCTGTGAGTCTCCTTCGGGGACGTTGTCCCGGGGTACCTGCGAAACCGCGACTACGCGAGCGCGTCGGCGCCCGCCACGACCTCCAAGATCTCTTGGGTGATGGAGGCCTGGCGCGCGCGGTTCATCGCAAGGGTCAGCTCGGAGATGAGCGAACCCGCGTTGTCGGTGGCGTTGCGCATGGCGTTCCGCCGCGCGGCGTGCTCCGCGGCCGCGCTCTCCAGCAGAGCACGGTAGATCGTGGTGTCCAGATAGGTCGGCAGCAGCTTGTGCAGGAAGTCCTCGGGCTCGGGCTCGAAGAACGCGAGCGACCTCTCGTGGAAGTGATCGACGTTCTCGCCCTCGTCCTCCTCGATGACCTCGCGGTCGAGCGGCAGCAGTTGCTCGACGGTGACCTCTTGCTCGATGACCGACTTGAACGCGTTGTAGACGACGAGCACCCGACCGACCTCGCCGTCGGTGAACTCGCGCACGACGTGCTCGGTGACCTGCTGCGCGTCGGCGAACGTCGGCTCGGTCGAGAAGCCCTGGAAGACACGGTCGATGGGAAGGCCGCGGAAGGCGAGCGTTCCGGCGCCCTTCTTCCCGACCGCGAGGTAGCTGACACTCTTGACGCCGTCGGCGCGCATCTCGGCTTCGGAGACAAACCCGGCGCGGAGGATGTTGACGTTGAACGCGCCCGCGAGGCCGCGATCGCCGGTGATGGTGACGATGACCGCGTTCTCGATCTCATCGCGCTCGGCGAGCAGAGGGAAGCCGTGAAGGCTGCCGCTGGACTTCGCCGCCTGCGACATGAGCCGCCTCATGTTCTCGGCGTAGGGCCGAAGCGACTCGATGCGCTCTTGGGCGCGTCGCAGCTTCGCGGAGGCCACGAGCTCCATGGCTCGCGTGATCTTCCGCGTGTTGCGGACCGATTCGATCCGCGCCTTGATGTCGCGCTGTGAAGGCATGGTCTCGTCGCGCTCCGCGCCGGCCTAGGCGGTCGCCGTCTCCTTCTCGAGGTCCGCGCCCTCGTCGGCGGCCTCCTCGGGATCGAGCGGGGCAATGGTGTCCATGAGCCTGCCGAGCAACTCGTCGAGGCGACTCTTGACGTCGTCGGAGATCTGCGCGGTGTCGCGGATCTCGTCGAGGATCGTGCCTTCGTCGCGGAGCGCCCCGCGGATCTCCTCGTTGACCCTGACCACCTCGTGCGGGTCGACGCGGTCCAAGTAGCCCTGACTCGCGGCGTAGATGATCACCACCTGCTCCTCGACCGGCCACGGCGCGAAGGCGGGCTGGTTGAGCGTCTGCACGAGCCGCTCACCGCGGGCCAGCGTGCGCTGGGTCACCGCGTCGAGCTCGGATCCGAACTGCGCGAACGCCTCGAGGTCGCGGTACTGGGCGAGCTCGCCCTTGAGTTGGCCGGCGACGCTTCGCATTGCCTTGATCTGCGCCGCCCCGCCCACGCGGCTGACGGAGATTCCCACGTTGAGCGCGGGGCGCACGCCCGAGTGGAACAGCTTGCTCTCGAGGTAGATCTGGCCGTCGGTGATGGAGATGACGTTGGTGGGAATGTACGCGGCGACGTCACCGGCCTGGGTCTCGATGACCGGCAGCGCCGTGAGGGAGCCGCCCCCGAGGTCGTCGCTGAGCTTGCAGGCGCGCTCGAGGAGCCGCGAGTGGAGATAGAAGACGTCGCCCGGGAACGCCTCGCGGCCCGGCGGGCGGCGGAGCAGCAACGACATCTGGCGGTAGGCGTCGGCCTGCTTCGAGAGGTCGTCGTACACGCACAGCGCATGCTGGCCGCCGTAGAGGAAGTACTCGCCCATGGCGGCGGCGGCATACGGGGCCAGGTACTTGAGCGGCGCCGAGGCGCTCGCCGACGCCAGCACGACCGTCGTGTACTCCATCGCACCGGCGGCGCGGAGTCGCTCGACGACCTGGGCCACGGTGGACGCCTTCTGGCCGATGGCCACGTAGAAGCACATGACGTCCTGGCCGGCCTGGTTGATGATCGTGTCGATCGCGATCGTCGTCTTGCCCGTCTGGCGGTCGCCGATGATGAGCTCACGCTGACCCCGCCCGATCGGGATGAGGGCGTCGATGGCCTTGATGCCCGTCTGGAGCGGCTCCTTCACCGGCTGACGCTGCACCACGCCGGGAGCCTTGAACTCGACCGGACGGGCGTGCGGCGTGTCGATGGGGCCGCGGTCGTCGAGCGGGATGCCAAGGGGATCGACCACCCGTCCCAGCAGCGCCTCGCCGACCGGAACCTGGATGACCTTGCCGGTACGGCGCACCGGGTCGCCCTCCTTGATGAGGACGTCCTCACCGAGCAGCACCACGCCGACGTTGTCCTCCTCGAGGTTGAGCGCCAAGCCGGTGACGTCGTGCGGCAGATCGAGCATCTCGAGCGCCACCGCCGACCGGAGACCGTGCACGCGGGCGATGCCGTCACCCACCTGCAGGACGGTGCCGACCTCCTCGACATCGATCTCGCCCTGGTACTGCTCGATCTGCTCGCGCAGCACCTTGGTGATCTCGTCGGGTCGCAGCTTCATCGTTGCCTTCCTCGTCTCTCGAGCGTCGTGGGGGCGGTCAGTCGGGGCTGATGGCGGCCTCGACCGGCGCGCCGACCAGGGTGGATCGGAGGTCGCGAAAGCCGTGGCGAACGGAGCCGTCGACGACCGTGCTGCCCACTTGGAGCACGAGCCCGCCGATGATGTCGGGCTCGACGCCCTGAGTGAGCGAGACCTCGCGCCCGGTGTGCGCGCCGACTCGTTCGACGATGCGGTCGCGCAGATCGTCGGGGAGCGGCACGGCCGTCAGGGCGTGCACCTCGATGCGGCCTTCGGCGTCGGCCACGCGGGCGCCGAAGGCGTCCACGATCGCGCCGAGCTCGTCGAACCGCCCGCGGTCCAGCAGCACCTGGAGGAGGTTGGTCACCAACGCGTGCGCGCCGGCAGCGAGCTCGTCGACGACCCCCTTCTTGGCGCCCGCCGCGACCTCCGGATTCTCGAACGCGGCGGCCAGCTCCGGAGATTCAGACAACGCCCCGTGGAACTCGGCCAGCTCGGCGCTGACGCGCGCCAGCGCGCCCTCCTGGGCCCCGGCCTCGTACAGGGCCTCGGCATAGGTGGTGGCGACGCTCACGCGCCCCCACCGGAAGGGGTCGACAACCCGGACAGGTCGGCGGCGTCGATAGCCTCCTCGACGAGGCGACGGTGGTCCTCGTCGGAGAGGCTCCTGACGGTGACCTTCTCGGCGGCCAGCAGGGCGAGATCGACGACATCGTCGCGCATGCCCGCGGCGGCCTGACGCGCCTGAGCCTCGATCTGGGTCTCGGCGTCGCCCAGCACGCGGTCGCGCTGCGCCTGGGCCGCCTCGACGAGCTCGGCGCCCTGACGCTCGCCCTCCTTGCGACCCTGCTCGCGAAGCTGATCGGCCTCGCGACGCGCCTCGGCGAGGCGCACCTTGTAGTCGTCGAGCAGGCGGGTGGCCTCGTCGCGGCTGCGCTCGGCCTCGTCGATGCTCTCCGCGATGTGGTCGCGCCGCTTCTCGACCATCTGGGTGATGGGACCGAAGACGTAGCGCTTCAGGATGAAGAACGTGATCCCGAAGACGACCAGGGTCCAGATCATGAGCCCGGGACTGGGCTCGAGCAGCGGGTTGTTGCTCCCGGAGGCCGGAAGCAGCGGCGCGACGTCGAGGAGGCTTGGCAACGTTGCCCCTCCTACCTAGGCGATGAAGAAGGCCACAAAGCCCATGAGGAGGGCGTAGAACACGATCGCCTCGGTCAGCGCCAGGCCAAGGAACATCAGCGACATGATCTCGCCGCGGAGCTCGGGCTGGCGGGCGACGGCCTCGACGGTCTTGCCCATGAGGTATCCCACGCCGGCACCGGGGCCGATCGCGCCGAAGCCCGTGGCGAGACCCAGGGCGAGGATCTTGGCCGCGTCCTCGATGTTGCCCTCCACCTGCAAGGGCTGCAGGCCCTGAATCAGTAGGTCATTCAACGCAGTTCTCCTTGTGTGGTTCTTTGGGGGCGATGTTAGTGAGGGGCCTCAACGGCGAAGCCGATGTAGATGCCGCTGAGCATGGCGAAGATGAAGGCCTGCAGTCCGGCGATCAACGTCCACTCGAAAACGTAGAAGAAGACGCCGACGGGGATCGCCACGATACCGATGAAGCTGCCGAGCAGGAGAACGAACCCCGCCGAGACGATGATGAGCAGATGGCCGACCAGCAGGTTGGCGAAGAGACGAACCGAGAGGCTCACGAGCCGCAGCAGTTGCGAGAGCATCTCCAGCACGAAGATGAGCGGCTTGATGGCGGCCGGCGCCGGCGGCACGAGCGTCTTGACGTAGCCGCCCACGCCGTGGGCGCGCACGCCCTCCACGTGCGTGAGCAGGAAGACGACGATCGTCAGCGCGAGCGTGACGTTGATGTTCGCCGTGGCCGCGTAGAGGCCCAGGTCCGGGATGCCGAGCGGGAACACGCCCTTCTCGGCCGAGACCGGGAACGGGATGAAGCTGAAGATGTTGCTGACCGCGATGAACAGGAAGAGCGTCGCGATGAACGGGAAGTACCGCTGGAAGGTGCGGTTGCGCTCCGGGAGCGTGGGCCGTGCGATCTGCGCCTCGGTGAACTCGTACGCCAACTCGACGACGTTCTGGAGGCCCCGCGGGTACATCGTGAGGCCCTTCCGTACCACGAGCAACCCCGACACGATGCAGATCAGAGCGGCGCCGATGAGGTAGAGGACGGCCTTGTTGATGCTGAAGTCGATCCCCGCGATCTCGATCGAGACGTAGGGCTCGAGCTGGAACTCGACCGCCGGGTCGAAGTCGTGCTCATCGCTTCCCCCCTCCTCCGCACCGAGCGCGAGGGCCGGAAGCGCGGCCACCGCGAGCAGCGCGGCGAGGAGCATTGTCCACGCGCGCCTCACTCCGTCAGGTCCCCGCTCTCGCGTTGGCTCAGGGCGTGCAGCACGGAGCGTCCCAAGAGGTCGAAGGTGAACGCGAAGAGGAAGACGCCCGCCGCTACGAGGCCGGCCGTCTCGGAGACCTGGAGCGCGAACACGAACAGCACGATGGCCACGATCCAGGCGCGCGCGATGAAGGAGATGCCCGCGACGCCGACCGCCGCGGTGGGCCGGAGGCCGACCGCGAACCTGCCGATGAAGAGCTGTCCCGCCCAGTTGAGGATCCAGAGCCCGGCGCCCAGCAGCCAGCCCTCGACGGGGCCGCCCAGGGCCACCACGACCGGGAGCGCGAGCAGAACCACGACCAGCCCGATGGTGGAGATGGCGAATATGAGCGGGCGGCTCGCTCGAGTCGAGTCTTCCACAGCGTGGGGCGCCGCGACGCTCAACGGCGACCCAAGGGACAGCGGGCAAGACGCACTAGGTGGAGTGGACCTCCGACGGGACCAAGTACCGCGGGCGGCGCGCGCGGGCGCCGGCCACCGGCCACCCGCGCGGAGTATATCCACGACACATCGCGGCGGCGGCTCTCTTCACCGGGCTCGGCCCGACGAGGGACACTAGTCCCTAGACGCCTCGGCGAGGCGAGCGTCGGCCCGAGCCCGCCGGCTCTCGCGAACGATCTGCACGACCGGGGTGCTCCGCCACTTGAGGATCTCGAGCACGTACACGAGGTATGCGCTCGCCGCCAGCGCCACCAAGCCCGTCGCCGCGATTGCGAGCGACCCGGGCCACCGGAGGTTGCCGTGGCCGTCCGAGTAGGGCACGAAGCGCAGCGCCAGGGCCACCGCCCCCATCAGGGCGCACCACGCGTAGAGCGCGAGCACCGTCTTGCGCTGGCCCCACCCGATGTTGAAGAAGCGATGGTGGAAGTGGCTGCGGTCAGCCGAGTAGATGGGCAGCCCGCGCTTGAGCCGTTTGAGGATGACGAAGCTCGTGTCGAGGATCGGAATGGCGAGGATGACCAAGGGAGCCACCACGGCGATGGCCGCGGCGCTCTTCATGACCCCGCTGATCGCGACGCCGGCGAGGACGAAGCCGAGGAACATGGACCCTCCGTCGCCCATGAATACGCGGGCCGGATGGAAGTTGAACACCAGGAAACCGGCCGCCGCACCCGCCAGGGCGGCGGCGAGGATCGCCGGGTCCGCCCGGTCGAGGGACGCCGCGAGGATCGCGAAGGTCACCGCGCCGATCGCCGCGACGCCGGCGGCGAGGCCGTCCATGCCGTCGGTGAAGTTGATCATGTTCACGAGGGCGACGAACCACAGCACCGTCAGCGGATATTGGGCGACGCCGAGATCTCCCACGCCGAGGAACGGGATCGTGATGTGGTCGATCGTCAAGCCGGCCGATACCGGCACGGCCGCGCAGGCCACCTGACCGATGAGCTTCGTGGCGGGATCGAGCCCCCACACGTCGTCGACGAGCCCGAGCGTCGCAATGAGGACGGCGCCAACCAGCAGCGCCCGCGTGGCCGACTCGACCGGCAGGAAGAAGATGGCGGGCACGAGAAACCCCGCAACGATGGCGATGCCGCCCAGACGGGGTGTGGCCAGCCGGTGAATGCGGCGTCCGGAGGGCCGGTCGACCGCCCCGATGGCGTGCGCGAGACGTGCCGCGGCCGGGGTCAGGCCGACCGTCACGAGAAAGGCCGTCAGGGCGCTCAGTACCGGGATGAGAGTCGTCGTCACGGCGGTCCAGGTCCGGTGCGGAAGGTCACGAGGGGGATTCTAGTGCCGTGTCAGGAAACCTTTGCCCCGTTCTTCCTCGCTGTAAACCATCGCGGATGCGGTGTCCTCGGTCATCGCCATGGGCTCAACCATGGCGATGACGCTGCGTCCTTGCCCCGCGGGGTTTTCGCGGCCAGAGCACGCCATGGTTCCCTGACACGGCACTAGGTACCCCCCGGAGGACCCTTCAACGGGTGCGTCGTGCCGCACGGCCGATCGCGCGCAGGGAAAGCCTGCGAGGGAGCAGACGCGCGGCGAGCGTGGCGAGGCGGGCGACAGCGCCCACCGAGATCTCGGGCCGACCCCTCTCGAGCGCCGACCAGGTCGCCTTGACGACCTTGTCGGGGTCCATCATCGGGGTGCCCGGAGGCGGGCCGACGGATCCGGCGGCGATCGAGAGCTCGGTGCGCGTCGGGCCCGGCAGGACGGCGACCACGCGCACGCCGGTGCCGCGGAGCTCCTCGCCCAGCGCCGTGGCAAAACGCGCCCCGAACGCCTTGGTTGCGGCGTAGGTCGCCATGTAGGGCATGGCCGTCGTGGCCGCCGCCGAGCTCATGACGACGACGTCGCCGGACCCGCGAGCCACCATCCCCGGCACGAGGTGCAGCGCCATGTCGACGACGGCCACGCAGTTCAGCTCGACCATCGCCACCTCGCGCGCCGCGTCGAGCTCCCACAACGGGCCCCGCGACAGGATCCCCGCGTTGAGCACCGCGACCGCCACGCCGGCGGGAAGCGCGTCGACGGCGTCGCGGCACCGGGACCGGCCCTCGTCCGTGGCGAGGTCGGCGACCACGACGGTCGCCCGCGACCCGTGCGCCGCCGCAAGCTCGGCGGCCAGGGAACGAAGTCGCTCCTCCCGACGCGCGGCCAGGAGCAAATCGTAGCCGCGGGCGGCCAGGCCGCGCGCGTAGGCCGCGCCGAGGCCCGACGAGGCCCCCGTTACGAGAGCGACGGGCGGTGCCCTGGGCGGAACGTCATCGCGGGCCATCGGCCGACGCTATCGGACGGAGCGAGCCCCTGGCGGGCCACCACGCGGCCGAGGAGGACGCGCCGAGCGGTACCGTGTCCCAACTTGGAGGTTCGTCGCATTCCTCGTCCGCGAATCGCGAGCAACGCGAGGCGGCGGGGAGGCTGCCGAGCGGTCGGGCAACGCCGGCGTCGATCAGAAGAAAGGTCGGGCGGAGCGTCGGTCGGTCCTCGGAGAGCGTGAGGAGGAAGCTCGGCGTCCCACCTGAGAGCCATCCGAAGGCGATGTGCTCTCTCCGCGTGGAGGCTGCCTCAGGGCGCCCTCGTGCCCCGGCAGGGGCGCTAGCCCGGAACCGCCACGCCGGCACGCAGGCTCGGGTAGAGCGGGTACCGCTCACCGATCGCCCGAGACCGGGCGAGAAGCCCGGCGAGGGCGGCGTCATCCACGTCTGCGCCCAGGGCCGTGGCGATGATCTCGGCAATCTCACGCATGTCGTCCTCGACGAGCCCGCGCGTCGTGAGAGCCGCCGTGCCGATGCGCAGCCCGGACGTCACCGTCGGCGGCCGCGGATCGAAGGGCACGCCGTTCTTGTTGACCGTGATGCCCGCCCGATCCAGCAGGTCCTCCGCGTCGACCCCGGTGAGCGAGCTGCCCGACAGGTCGACGAGCACGAGGTGGTTGTCCGTGCCGCCGCTGACGAGCCGGACCCCGCCGGCGACGAGACCCTGCGCGAGTGCCTGACAGTTCGACACGACCCGAGCCTGCCGAGCCCGGAACTCGGGTGTGAGCGCGTGCCCGAGAGCCACCGCCTTGGCGGCGATGACGTGCATGAGGGGGCCACCCTGAAGGCCCGGGAAGACCGCTCGGTCGATGTCGCGGGCAAGCTCGGCGGACGAGAGCACGATGCCGCCGCGGGGACCCCCGAGGGTCTTGTGCGTCGTTGTGGTGACGATGTCGGCGATGCCTATCGGCGACGGATGCACCCCGGCGGCGACGAGACCGGCGATGTGGGCCATGTCGACGATGAGCCGCGCGCCGACCTCGTCGGCGATCTCGCGAAACGCCGGGAAGTCGATGACCCGGGGATACGCGGACGCGCCGGCGACGATGATCGCCGGCCGGAACTCGCGCGCCAGACTCCGCACCTGGTCCATGTCGATGCGGCAGTCGTCGCGACGGACGCCGTAGTGCCGGAACTCATAGAGGCGTCCGGAGAAGTTGACCTTGAGCCCGTGCGAGAGATGGCCGCCATGATCGAGCGCCATGGCCAGCGCCCTGTCGCCGGGCGCCATGGTCGCCATGTAGGCCGCCTCGTTGGCCGCCGCGCCGGAGTGCGGCTGCACGTTGACGTGCTCAGCCCCGAACAGCTCTCTCGCCCGATCGATCGCGAGCTGCTCGGCCTGGTCGACGATCTCGCAGCCTCCGTAGTAGCGCTTGCCGGGAAGGCCCTCCGCATACTTGTTGGTCAGGACCGATCCCGTCGCCTGAATGACCGCCGGGCTCGTGAAGTTCTCGCTCGCGATCATCTCGAGCGTGTCGGCCTGGCGCTCGCGCTCGGCGCTCAGGATGCGCGCGATATCGGGGTCGACCTCCGCGAGGTCTCGGGCGAGGTAGGAACCGGGATCCGTGAAGCTCACCGGGTGATCGTCCTTTGAGATCGCCGTCGGAACACGAGGCTACACCAGCCCCACGCCGACTCTTGTCAGAGCCTCACGGAGGGCGTCGGGGTCCACGCCGGGGCGAAGGAGCACCGCGGGGTCTCCCGACACGACCGGCCTCATGTCGACGACCGCCGAGGCCGTGCCGCCGAGGCGGCCCGCGTCCCATACGACATCGACCTCATCGCGAAGACGCAGCGGAACCTCCTCGACGAGCGCCGGGTCCGCACCGCCCGGCTCGTTGGCGGACGTCGCGATGAGCGGCATGTCGAGCGACGACAGCACCCCCGGAGCCCTCGGCGCGCGGAGCCCCACCGATCCGGGCTCGGCTCCGGCCGCCGCGGCGTAGCGGCCCTCCTCGTCGGGCACGATGCAGGTGACCGAGCCGGGGACCAGCTCGCCCACCGCCTCGGCGAGCGCGGGGTCCAGCAGAGACAGCGCGGCGTCGCGAGCCGACGCGCCAAGCAGCATGACCTGACACGGCGTGTCGCGGGGTCGGCCCTTGGCGCGGTAGAGGGCGTCGACTCCGGAGGGAACGTCGAGCCCGGCCACGAGGCCGTAGACCGTGTCCGTCGGGACGATGGCGAGCCCGCCCGCCGTGAGAGCCTCTCGCAGCCGATCGAGGTCCTCGTCGCTCATCGACGCCCCTCGACGACTCGCGGAAGGCCGGCGAGATCGGCGCGGAGCGCGATCTCGCCGAACCCGGCCCGGTCCCACAGGGCCACGGCGTCGTCGGACTGCGCCGCCCCGATCTCGGCGATGAGCCAGCCGCCCGGGTCCAGATGCTCCGGCGCGCCCGCCGCGAGCGAGCCCAGCGCCTCGAGCCCCGTGGGGCCGGAGACGAGGGCCTCGATCGGCTCGTATGCCAGCTCCCTCGGGGCGCTGTCCAGCTCACCGTGGGAGAGATAGGGCGGGTTCGCCACGATGACGGAGAACCGTCGCCCCCGAAGCGCCTCAAAGCCGTCGGAGCGCACCCACTCGACCTCCAGGCCAAGCCGGTCCCCATTCCTCCCCGCGAGCGCGAGAGCCGTCGGCGATCGCTCGGATCCGACCAGTTGGAGGGCCGGACCCTCGTCCACGAGCGCCAAGGCCACCGCCCCGCTACCCGTCCCCCAGTCCAGAACGCGATCGCCGGGCTCCACGCGCGCCAGAGCGCGCTCGACGAGCAACTCCGTCTCCGGGCGCGGCACCAGCGCCTCGCGCGTCGACTCGAGATCCAGGTTGCGGAAGGCTCGACGGCCGACGATGTACGCGACCGGCTCCCCCCGGCCACGCCGCGCAACCGCCTCGCGGACCACGTCGCGCTCCCCCGCGCTCAGCGGGCGGTCGTGCTGCGTATAGAGGTCGATGCGCGCACAGCCGAGCGCGTTGGCGAGCAGCAACTCCGCGTCGAGGCGCGAGGTGCCGGATCCACGGTCCCCGATGAAGGCCGCCGAGCGGGCGAGCACCTCACCGATCGTCAGCGGCGGGCCGGTCACTCCTTCGGGTCGTCGACGCCGGCCTGCTCTTCGAGCCGGAGCCGGCGCTCCTCGGCGGCAAGCGCCTCCGTGAGGTCGTCCAAGTGCCCCACGAGCACCTGCTCCCGCAGGCTGACCGTGACACCGACGCGGTGGTCCGTGACGCGGTTCTGCGGATAGTTGTAGGTGCGGATCTTCTCGGCGCGGTCGCCGCTTCCGAGCTGCGCTCGCCGGGCCGCGCTGAGGTGGGCGTTCTGCTCGGCCTGGGCCTGCTCGAGGAGGCGCGCCCGCAGGACCCGCATGCCGCGCTCGCGGTTCTGAAGCTGGCTCTTCTCGTCCTGCATCGAGACGACCAGGCCGGTGGGCAGATGCGTGATGCGGACGGCGGAGTCGGTGGTGTTGACGCTCTGACCCCCCGGTCCGGAGCTGCGGTAGACGTCGATCTTCAGATCGCCGGGGTCAATTCGGACCTCGACATCCTCCGCCTCTGGAAGGACCGCGACGGTGGCCGTGGAGGTGTGGATGCGGCCCTGGCTCTCGGTCGCCGGAACGCGCTGCACCCGGTGAACGCCCGCCTCGTGCTTGAAGAGCGAGTAGGCGCCTCGCCCCTTGACCGCGAACGTGACCTCCTTCATCCCGCCGGCCTCGGCCTCGCTGAGTGACAGAAGCTCTACGCGCAGCCCCTTCGACTCCGCGTAGCGCGTGTAGAGATCGAGCAGGTCACGCCCGAACAGGGCGGCCTCCGCACCGCCGGCTGCAGACCGGATCTCGACGATCGTGTCCTTGCCGTCGTTCGGATCGGGCTCGATCATCGCCTCGCGGATGCGCGGAGCGAGCTCGTTCATCTGGGCTTCCGCGTCGCGGAGCAGGGCGCGCACGTCCGCATCGTCGCCCTCCGCGAGTAGCTCGGCGGCCTCCGCGGCCTGCGACTCCGAGTCGCGGAACGCCTCGGCCAGCTCAAACGCCTCGGACAGGCCCGCGAAGCGCTGGTTGACCTCGACGAACCGCGCCCGGTCCGAGGGCAGCTCGGGGTCGACGAGCTGCCGGGTCAGCTCGTCGCGACTGCGCTCGATGCGGTCGACCAAGCGCGCGATCGACGGATCTGCCGCCAACGCGGCGTCCTCGGGTTGCTAGCCGCGCCTGCTGCGGGCGAGCTTGCGCTGGAAGCGCTCCACGCGGCCGCCCGAGTCCACCAGCTTCTGCTTGCCCGTGTAGAACGGGTGGCAGACATTGCAGAGTTCAACGCGGATCTGCGGCTTCGTCGACCGCGTCGTGAACTCGTTGCCACACGAGCAGGTCACGGTGGCCGTCGTGTAGTCCGGGTGAATGTCGGTCTTCATGCGCGCTCCGTCATCAGCGTCTGTCAGGCGGTCAACCCCGCAAGGATAGCGCCGTCGGTGAGCTCCTGGGGCGCATCCGCCGGGCGGCCCGGCGGGTCTGCCGATCGGCGGGCGGCGGCCTCGCTTATGCTCCGTGCCCCCGACGACGAGGACGGCCATGAAATCCAGGCTTCGACGCTCCGCCGACCCACTCGCCGCAAAGGCCGATGTGCTCGTCGTGACCGTGAGCGATCCGAAGCGCCTCGACGGTCCGGCGGCGGCGGCGGACAAGAAGCTGCGGGGCGTGATCGAGCTCGCCGCGAAGAACGGCGAGCTCGACGGGTCGCCCGGATCGGCCACCCTCGTGCACGCGGGGGAGCGCCTCGGATCCCCGCGCGTCGTGGTCGTCGGCGTCGGAGAGGCCGGGTCGGCGGAGGACTGGCGGGCCGCCGGACGTGCGGCGGCCGAGGAGGCGGGCCGGGCGCGGCGCGCGGCCGTCGCGCCCCCGGACGACGCCACGAAGGACCAGGTCTGCGCGCTCGTCGAGGGCATTGGGGTCGGCGCCTACCGCTTCGATGACTTCCGCACCGACGAGGCGAAGAAGAAGCCGGCGATCGAGCGCGCGACGGTGCACTCCGCGGCCGTGCGCGCGGCGGACCTCGCGAGTGTGGACGCGACGGTGGACGCGGTGAACGCCGCGCGGGACCTCTGCAACACGCCGGCGAACCACCTGACCCCGACCACGCTCGCGGACCGCGCGCGGGGCCTGGGCAAGGAGATCGACGGGCTCAAGGTGACGGTTCTGGAGCGGCGCCAGCTCCAGCGGCTCGGCGCGGGAGCGCTGCTCTCGGTCGCCCGCGGGTCGGCGGAGCCGCCGGTGATGATCGTCATGCGGTACACGCCCAAGCAGAACGCGAAGCCCGACACGGTGCTGGGCCTGGTCGGAAAGGCCGTCACGTTCGACACCGGCGGCATCTCCATCAAGCCATCGAGCGGCATGGAGGAGATGAAGATGGACATGGGCGGCGGCGCGGCCGTCATCGAGGGCGCTGGGCTCGTCGCGCGGCTCGGCCTCCCCATCGAGACCCTGGCCATCGTGCCGGCCACCGAGAACATGCCCGACGGAGCCGCCACCAAACCCGGCGACGTGATCACCGCCATGAACGGCACCACGATCGAGATCGTCAACACCGACGCCGAGGGCCGGCTGATCCTGGCGGACGCCCTGACCCACGCGGCCCGCGAGGGGGCAACCCACCTCCTCGACCTCGCCACCCTCACCGGCGCGATCATCGTGGCGCTCGGAAGCGTCTACTCGGGCCTGTTCGGCTCCGACGAGGCCTGGACGCAAGAGGTGCGCGCCGCTGGGGAGTCGAGCGGCGACCTCGCCTGGCCCATGCCGCTCCACCCGCGCTACGACCCGCTCGTCCGAAGCCCCGTCGCGGATCTCGCCAACGCCGCCAAGAAGCGCGAGGCCGGCGCCGTTTACGCCGCGCAGTTCCTCCGCGAGTTCACGGAAGGGCTGCCATGGTGCCACCTGGACATCGCGGGGACCGGGATGGTGGACGGCGCGGGAACCGGAGCCGGAGTACGGCTCATCAAGGCCTTGGTGGCGGGGATGGCCGCCCACGGGGAGGGGCACGACGCCGCCGTCGGACGCCCCCGCGACTTGTAGGATCGCCCGGCATCGACGTCGGTGAGGCGCGCCAAGCGCGAGGGGGCACCATGAAGATCGCGGTCTGCGTGAAGGAGGTGCCGGACGCGGGTCCGGCACGGCGGATGGACCCGGATACCCTGAGAGCGGATCGCTCCGGGGATCGGTCGCTCAACCCGTTCGATCTCAACGCGATCGAGGCGGGGCTCCGGCTGAAGGATGCCGCGGGGGACGGCGAGGTCGTCCTCGTGTGCATGGGGCCGGACCGGGCTCTCGAGTCCATGCGCCGAGGTCTCGGCATGGGCGCGGACCGCGCGGTGCTCATCACGGACGAGGCGGCCGCAGGGTCGGACCTGGTGGCGACGAGCTACGTCCTCGCCCGCGCACTCGAGCGGGAAGGGGCCGACATCGTGCTCTTCGGCCAGCAGGCATCCGACTCCGACGGCGCCGTCCTCTGGTCCGCTGTGGCCGATCGACTCCGCATGCCGGTCATCTCGCAGATCGCGGAATTCGATGTCGCCGACGGGCGCGTCATCGCCAAGCGCCAGACCGAGTTCGGATACGACCGCATCAGCGCCCCGCTGCCCGCGGTGCTGGCCGTCTCGGACGCCGTGAACGAGCCTCGCTTCCCCTCGCTCAAGGGCATCATGTCCGCCAAGAAGAAGCCGCAGGACGTCCTGTCCCTCGCCGACATTGGCGTCGAGCCCGATCGGGCCGGCACCGCGGGCTCCCGCACGACGGTCAGCGCCCTGAGCCCACCCCCCTCGCGCGGCGACATGCAGAAGATCGAGGACGACGGCTCGGGCGCCGAGAAGATCATGGAGTTTCTTCTGGAAAGGAAGCTCGTATGAGCACGCTCGTCTTTCTGGAGCACGACGGCTCCTCCATTCCGAAGGGCGCCCTGGGCGTGCTGTCCAAGGCGGCGTCGCTCGACTCCGACTCCGCCGCGGCACTGGTGGGCTCCGGCGTTCGCGAGCTCGCTCCGGAGGCCGCGCGCTTTGGCGCGGCTCGCGTCTTCGTCGCCGAGGACCCGCAGCTCGAGGCGCCGCTCCCGCAGACCCGCGTGGACGTCCTCAGCCGCCTGGTGCAGGAGCAGGGGTTCGACACCGTCCTCTTCGCCGCGTCGGTGCTGGCGGCCGACGTCGCCGGAGGCCTCTCGGCCAGGCTCGATGCCGGCCTCAACTGGGACCTGGGCGATCTCGTTATCGAGAACGGGGAACTGGTGGGAAAACGCTCCGCGTTCGGCGACACCATCCTGGTCGACGTCGGCTGGACGACCACACCGCGCATCGGTCTCATCCGCTCGGGCTCCTTCGATCCCGCCGAGCAGAGCAGCGCCGGAGAGGTCATTGACGTCGACGTCGCGATCGAGGACTTCTCCACGGCGGCGGCGCTGGTCGCTCGCGACCAGGAGGAGCAGGCCGGGCCGTCCATCGAGGAGGCGGACATCCTCGTGAGCGGCGGCCGCGGACTCGGCTCGCCGGAAGCGTTCTCGTTGCTCGAGGAACTCGCCGCGGCTCTCGGCGGGGCGGTCGCCTCGACGCGCGCGGTCGTGGACTCCGGCTGGTACCCGTACCCGACCCAGGTCGGTCAGACGGGAAAGGTCGTCTCACCGAAGCTGTACATCGGCTGCGGGATCTCGGGAGCGATCCAGCACAAGGTCGGCATGCAGACATCGCAGACGATCGTCTCGATCAACAAGGACCCCCACGCTCCGATCTTCGACTTCAGCGATCTCGGCGTGGTCGGCGACCTTCACGAAATCGTTCCCAAGCTCACGGAACTGGTCAAGGCGCGGCGGGGCTAGCGCGGCGAGGCGCCGGCCTCGCGAAGCTCGCCCAGCGCCTCGAGAAGGCGGTCGTTCTCTTCGGGCCAGCCGATCGTCATGCGCAGGGCCGCGGCGGCGCCGAAGGGGCCGGCCGGACGAACGATCACCCCGCGGTCGAGGAGGCCCGCGTTGAGAGCGGCGGCCCGCTCCGACGAGCCAACGTCGACCAAGAGGAAGTTGGCCGTGCTCGGAAACGGCGGCAGCCCGAGCGCGCGGAGCCCCTTTGCGACCCGATCGCGCTCCCCGCGCGTCAGCGCGATGCGCTCCGGAAGAT
Source organism: Miltoncostaeaceae bacterium (assembly GCA_030598075.1). Classification (GTDB taxonomy): domain Bacteria; phylum Actinomycetota; class Thermoleophilia; order Miltoncostaeales; family Miltoncostaeaceae; genus JARFPS01. The sequence continues at coordinate 22,040 of JAUVQP010000002.1, forward strand.
GCTGCCGGGCCTCGCCGAGGCTGGCCAACGCCGCGGCCTGGGCCAGCGCGTTGACGTCAAAGGCGTGCCGGACCTTGCCCAGCGCCGCGACCAGGCCAGACGGCCCCGCGAGGTAACCGACGCGCAGGCCCGCGAGCCCATAGGCCTTGCTGAACGTTCGCAGCACGGCCACCCGCCGCCCCTCCCGAAGCAGCGCCACGCCGTCGTGTCCGTCGCCGGGGAGGTACTCGAAGTAAGCCTCGTCGATCACCGGAAGGACATGCTCGGGAAGGTCGTCGAGGAACTCGGCGAGCGACTCCGCGGCGACCGCCGCCCCGGTCGGGTTGTTGGGGCTCACGACGACCGCGAGCTTCGTCCGCGGACCGACCGCGGCGGCCAGGGCGTCGAGATCGCACGATCCGTCGGGCGCCAGCCCCGCATCACGGACCCTCGCGCCCGCGACGGCCGCGCGCTGACGCCAGCTGATGAAGGACGGCCAGGGCATGGCCAACTCGTCACCCGGGTCGAGCATCAAGGCCGCCAGCGAACCGATGATGCCGTCGATCCCCGCCCCCACGAGCACGTTCTCCGCGCCGACGCCGAGCCGTGCGGACAGCGCGTCACGAAGCGCCCACGAACCGGAGTCGGGATAGAGCCGAACGTCCGACGCCGCTCTGCGAATCGCCTCGATCGCCCCCGGCATGGGCGCGAAGGGACCCTCGTTGGACGCCAGCTTGACCGCCGACGCGATGCCCCGCTCGCGCATGACGTCGTCCACGGGCCGGCCGGGCTCGTAGGGCCGCACCTGGGCGAGGGCGGGCCTGGCGAGGCCGTCGGCGAGGTCGGAGCGGGCGGGCACGCCGGCGGACGTTAGCGAACCTCGCTGTGCGACAATTCCCGCCGATGGAAGGAGATCGCGACCTCGGTCTGTTTCCGCTCGACATGGTGCTCCTCCCGGCCGAGCGCGCGGCGGTTCACATCTTCGAGCCGCGTTACCGACAGCTTGTCGCCGACACGACGCTCGAGAGCCGGCCGTTCGCGCTCGTGCGCAACGTCGGGGGATCCGCAGCCCGCGTGGGCTGCGCGGCCCACTTCGCCGCGCTCGTCCGCCGTTTCGCAGATGGACGAATGAGCCTCATGGCGCAGGGCGAGCAGCCGGTGGAGCTCATCGAGGAGACGCACGGGCGGCTGTACCTCTCTGCCCTCGTCCGACCGCTCGCCGACGAGGATCCGGATGCCGACGGGGTCCGCCTCGTCCGCGCCGAGAGCGCGTTCCGGACGGTCACCGGGATCGAGGGTGCGCTTCCGGCCGCCCCCGGAATCCCCCGGTCGTACGCCCTCGCGGCGTCGGTCGACCTACCGGTCGAGACGAAACAGGCGCTGCTGGACTCCCGGGTCGAGAACGACCGGCTCGACCTGCTCGTCGAGGCGCTCGACGCGGCCGAGTCGGGCCAGCGCCACGCCGCGCTCGCCGCCGCGCGAGCGTCGACCAACGGCAGGGTGAGCAACCCATAGCCGCCCCCTCGACCCTGTCGCTCGCCGACGGATACCGGGCACTCGGGACATCCGGAGCGGCGGTGCGCGGCGAGGTCGCCATCGCGTGGGTGGAGGGCCTCGACGCGCGCTCCTTCCTGCACGGCCTGCTGACCCAGGACATCCTGGCCCTACCGGAGGGTCGGGACGCCCCGGCCCTGCTGCTTGACGCGAAGGGCCGCATCCGGAGCGGGATGCGCGTTCGGGCCGACGGCCCCGCCTCGCTCACGCTCGTGCTCGACGCCCACACCGCCGACCGCACGATGGACACGCTGCGCGACCTCCACTTCTCGGAGAGGCTCGACCTTCTCGGCCCGGAGCCATCGGCGCTCCTCGTGACCGCCGGGGCCGAGCCCGCCGCGGCGCGAGCGGTGGCCGAGATGGTGCTGACCGGGACCGTCCCGGGGACCGTGGACCTCGTCGTGGCCGATCCCGACGTCGCGCTGGCCGGGCTCAATCTTCCCGAGGCCCCAGCAGAGGCGCTCCGGGCTCTGCGCATCGAGGCCGGCGTGCCGGTCGTCGCCGTCGACACGGGAGAGAGAACACTCGTCCAGGAGGCGGGGCTTGGAGAGGCTGCGGTCTCGTTCACCAAGGGGTGCTACCTCGGACAGGAGACCGTGGCTCGGGCGCAGCACCGAGGTGGCGTCCGCCGGGCGCTCAGGGGTCTGCTGCTCGACTCCCAGCCGGAGAGCGGCGCCGCGGTGGAGCACGAAGGACGCTCCGTGGGCGTCCTCGGATCCACGGCGATCAGCCCGCCCCGAGGCGCGATCGGTCTGGCGATCCTTCACCGCGACGTGGAGCCGGGGGAGCGGGTGGTGGCCGACGGCGTTCGCGGCCGGCTTGTCGCCCTGCCCTTCCCCCCTCGCTGACGTCCGACAGCCCTGTCAGACTGGGAACATGAGTTCGGGTGACACACCGCGGACCGATCGTCGGAAACCCGGGGGTCAGGGCCAGCTCATCCTCTTCCCCGCGCCCCGCCGCACGGGGCGTCGGGCGGTGCGACCCGGACGGGTCGAGCGCATGGCCATCCGACTTGATCGCACGGCCCGGTCCGCCGAGCGGGAGGCGGCGGCAAGCCGACGCGCGGGCGATCAGACGAGCGCTCGGCGGGCGGCCGACGAGGCGCACGGGGCGCGCCGGGCGGCGGCGATGCTGCGGGGCGGTCCCGACGGCGTGGAGCGCGCCTTCGACGCTTCGTAGCGCGGGGCCACCGACCGAGGCCTACGCGAACAGGATCTCGTCGCCGGTCTCGCCCTCGCCGATCCGCTCGATGACCTTCTCGAATGCCCTGCGGTGGAGCACGGGCAGCAGGTCCTCGATGGAGCCCTCGAGAGCCTGCGGATCGGTGGCGTGGATGCCGACCCGCCCCACGAAGCAGGTCTTGATGCCCATCAGGTCGCCCGCGCGGCGGACGTAGACCTGAAACCCCCACATCATGGAGGGGTCGTCGGTCAGCGACGTACGAACGGGCTGCGGTTCGAGCACGTAGCTCGTGCCGTCGACGTCGATCGCGCGGGCGCCGCTCACGACGACATCCTCACAGCTCGACCACCTCGCCGCGACGGGTGACGCCCGCGGCGGCCCCCCCGCGGCGCGGGTCGCCCGCCGCTCCGAGGTGGCCACCATCCCGTCCGGCCGCGGCAACGCCCCCGAAGAAGAGGTTCTGATCGGTCCAGCGGCGCACGTTCCAGCCCCGGCCCTCGAACTCGCGCAGAGCCGCCTCGTCCACCCCGGGCTCGGCGTCGACAAGGTTGCCCTCGATGTGCGCGCGCGGGCGGCGTACCGCGTCCAGCAGGTCGAGGTCTCCGTCCACGATCGAGACGATGGTCTGGACGATCGCGGATCTGAGGCGGTTCGAGCCCGCGGATCCAATCGCGACGTCGGGCTCTCCGTCGCGCACCAAGAGCGTCGGAGCCATCATGGAACTCATGCGCTCGCCCGGCGGGAGGCCCCCGAGGCCGTCCGCGTTGATGTCCGCCTCCCCGAGCATGTTGTTGAGCAGGACACCCGTCCCCGGCACCACCACGCCCGAGCCCGAGCCGTTGCTCGAGCTGAGGCTCGCGCTACCACCATCCGCGTCGACCGCACTCACGTGCGTCGTGCCGGTGGGACGGCGCGCCGGGGATCCCGCCGCGCCGCGGCGAAGGTGAGCCAACGCGTCCGCCCTCCGAAGCTCCGACGTGCTCAGCGCGTCCCGGCGGCGATTGGCCTCCTCGCACGCCGCGAGCACGGCCCGCGTGTGCTCGGCGCCGGCGGAGGCGGGTGCCGTCGCGAGGCGCTCCAACACGAGCCCGATGAGGCTGCCGCCAGTGCTGGGCGGAGCGTTCGTGATGACCGAGACACCACGGAAGTCGATCCGGATCGGCTCGCGCTGGACAACCTCGTAGCGAGAGAGATCCTCGTGGGTCAGCAGCCCACCGCTCCGGCCGAGATGCTCGACGATCGCGGAGGCCAGCGCCCCGTCGCGAGCGGTCCCGGCGCCCTCCCGCCCAATCTGCTCGAGGACGGCCGCCAGATCGGGATTTGGGAGCCGCTCACCCGGGCGGGCCGGGCGGCCCTCCGGCTCGAAGATGGCCGCGGCGTCGGGCGTGGCGGTGAGCATCTCGTGAAGGATCTCGTGGAGATACGCGGTGGCTCGCCCGATCACCGCACCCTCGCGCGCGATCGCCGCCGCCGGCGCCACGAGGTCCGAGAGCGGAAGGCGGCCGAGCCGCTCGCCGGCCTCGGCGAGGCCGGCCACCATCCCCGGCACCGCGACGGACGCCGGGCCGATATGGAAGACCTGCTCGGCGCCGCCGAACGGGACGGTGAAGGAGTCCAGCTCCTCCGGATCGAGGCGGCGCCCCCCGGGCCCGAGCCCGGGCACCGCCACGAAGAAGTCGAGAAGCGTCGTGGTCCCCGCGGGAGAGCGGGCCAAGAGGAACCCACCGGCTCCCGGCCCGGTGAGCGCCGGCTCGGCGGCGGCGGCGGCGAAGGCCGCCGAGCAGACGGCGTCGGCGGCGTTGCCGCCCCGTGCCATGGCCTCCGCGCCCGCGCGAGCGGAACGCGGATGTCCCGCGGCGATGACCGCCACGACGTCGGCGCTGCCCGAGCGGTCTACGCCGCTCCCTCGTGAAGCCCGACCGGCGGCCCCGCGTGGAGCACGCGCGCGGACCGCTCCACCCCGCCGGCCGGCGGGGGAGCGGGCGCGGAGGAAGCCGACGTCACGTCCCGGTCGAAGGACGCTTTCGGCGTGCGTGGGTAGGGCATGTCGGGCTGTACGGGCTCGACCCGTCCGCGGCCGTCGCCGCGCCCGGGCGCCAAGAGCCGTGACGCCGGCAGCGCCTGATGCTCGTCGAGGGCGTCCGCATCGGCCTCGCGGGCAACGGCCCGGGTCCCCGTGAAGTTCGCAGCCACGACGGTGACCCACACCTGGCCCTCGATCTCGCGGTCGACCGTCGCTCCGAAGATGATGTTGGCGTCCGGATCCGCGGCTTCCGCCACGACGCGCGCGGCCTCGCTGACCTCGACCAGCGAGAGATCCGCTCCGCCCGTAATGCCGAGCAGGATGCCCTTGGCCCCATCGATCGGCGTCTCGAGCAACGGCGAGTTGATGGCCGCCCGCGCGGCCTCGACGGCGCGATTGCCGCCACCGGCGTAGCCGATGCCCAGCAGGGCCGTGCCGGCCCCGCTCATGATGGCGCGAACGTCGGCGAAGTCGAGGTTGATGAGCCCCGGGAGCGTGATGAGATCCGTGATGCCCTGCACGCCCTGGCGCAGCAGGTCGTCGCAGACGCGGAAAGCGTCGACCATGCTCGTTCCGCGCTCCAAGATGGCCATGAGGCGGTCGTTGGGGATCACGATTACTGTGTCCGCTTGGTTCTTGAGCTCTTCGATGCCCTGATCGGCGGTGCCGACCCGACGATTGCCCTCGAACGCGAACGGACGCGTGACCACGGCGACAGTGAGGGCGCCCATCTCGCGCGATATCCTCGCG
>JAUVQP010000054.1 GCA_030598075.1 Miltoncostaeaceae bacterium
AGGCCTTCGACGGCCCGCGCGGACAGGGGCGAGATCGCGGAGTCTTCGAGCGCGGCGACGCTGGCGGGCGGGGCCGCACCGAGCGTCGAGTAGATCGCTCCGGCATCCAGCAGCGAGATCATGATCTGGTGACCCGGAGCCGTGCTCTCGAACATGGCGAGGCGGCCTTCGCGTACCACGTAGAGGTGGTCGGGGCGCACGAGCGGGTCGGGCATGTCGGCTCCGCGCGGCCACCGGACGATCGGCAGTCTCCTGTCGAGGATCGCGAGGTCGCGTTCTGGGAGGCCGGCGAACAGGTCCATCGTCTCGAGGCTAACCCGCGCCGACCCGCCGCCGCCCGAGACGGGCAGCGTGGCGGCAGGAAGCTCTCGTGGAAGCGTGGTTGCCACGCACAGGACTTTGCCACCGCATTGTTATGTCACCCTAAGAACCGTCACAAGAAGTCTTAGAGGCTGGCTCCTTCGAGACAGCGTCTAGAAAGGGGTACACGGGCTGGTCATCGATTGGATGCGAGCCGGGCGGAACCCCGGAGCGGCGCTAGCATGCGCGCCCCAGCCGGCGAGGCTTCCCGCGCCGGCACGACACCGAGGCGATCTGTGGCGGCGCGGCCAAGCCCCGCGGTACAGGACTATCTCAAGGCGATCTACCGCCTCGAGGGCGACGGTGACTCCGTGACCACCACGCAGGTTGCGCAATCCCTGGGCGTCACCGCGCCCTCGGTGAGCAACATGCTCAAGAAGCTCGAGCAGCTGGGGTACGTCGAGGGCGGCGGCCGTCGGGGCGTGAGGCTGACGAGCGAGGGTCGCACGAGCGCTCTCGACGTCGTGCGCCTGCATCGCTTGGTCGAGACCTTCCTCGCCGACACGCTCGGGATGCGTTGGGACGAGGTGCACCGCGAGGCCGAGATCCTCGAGCATCATGTCTCGGAGGCACTGGCGGCGCGCATCGCGGAGTCTCTCGGGCACCCGGATCGTGATCCGCACGGCGACCCGATACCCACGGAGCAGGGGCTCGTGCCCGACAGCCCGACGTCGGTGTCGGCGCTCTGGACCCTTCCCGAAGGGGCGACGGGGCGGGTCAGCCGCTGCGATGACCGAGATCCCGAGCTGTTGCGCTTCCTCGCGGAGGTCGGCCTGGTGCCCGACGTCGCGGTCGAGGTGCTCGCGCGAGCGCCGTTCGGCGGTCCACTGACGGTGCGGGTGGGCGGCGAGCGTCGCGTGGACGTGCCGCCGGACGCCGCTCGGGGCGTGTTCGTGCTCGGCGGCAGGTAGCGCTGCGCGGCCCTTCCCGCTCCCGCCGCACGCGATCGGCCCGCGCGGACGCACACCGGCGACACCTCGACGCGCCTCTTCGAGAGCGCGGACTCGAACTCGCCCGCGCGCTCGCCGCCCCGCGTCGCCGTCTCGTCTCAACCCCGCGGTGAGGGCGAGCGCCTCCGCCGCGGCGCGCGGTCAGTCGACGAAAGGCTGGGCGGCGTCGACGAGGTCATCGATCTCCAACCCGAGGCTCTGAAGGTAGAACGGGGTCAGAAGATTGACCGTGTGGCGGCACGAGGGGCATATCGGGAGGGGTGGGGGTGGGGGAAGGCCGGGTGTCTCGCCCCTCAGCGAGTAGGCCTTGCCACAATATTTCTCGCACACGCCGCACGAGCCTTGCCTGCAGTCGAAGCGCACCAGGTCGACCCCGGCGCCCGCCATCTCCTCGACGAGGGCCGCGCTTGTCCGCTCGTGGCGCGCGGCGTCCTCCGCCAGCCGTCCCCGCTCATTCCCGTCCCATGCTCCCGCCGCGATCGCCTGGGCGAACGGAGCGGGCGGGTTCGGGACGCCGAGAAAGCGCTCCGTCCACGCATCGATCTCGGCGCCCCAGTCGCGGGCCACGCTCAGTCGTCTTCGATGAAGTCGACCGCCCCGGTCGCGGCGACCAGTCCGGCCTCGTGGCCCCGCCGCAGTAGTTCCGCGACGGCGCGGCGGCCGTCCTCTCCGTAGTCGAGGGTGCGCTCGTTGACGTACATGCTCACGAAGCGGTCGGCCAGGTCTCGGTCCAGCCCGCGGCCGAACCGCTGCGCGTAGGCGAGAGCGCTGGGGCGGTGATCGAGGCTGTACTGGATGCTCTCGCGAAGCAGGCGCGACAGGCGCTCGGCGAGCCCCTCGCGGTCCAGATCGCGTCGCACCGCGTTGGCTCCCAGGGGCAGCGGAAGCCCCCCCGTGAGGTCGTCCCACCACTCCCCGAGGTCCAGAAGCATGACCAGGCCCTGGCTCTCGTACGTGAGCTGCCCCTCGTGGATCACGAGCCCGAAATCGGCATCGCCGCGGGCGACCGTGTCGAGTATCTCGTCGAAGGGGACGATGATCGGCTTCTCGATCCGTCCGACCGCGAGCTGAAGCTGAAGGAAGGCGCTGGTGAGCCGGCCGGGAATCGCGACGCGGCTTGACGCGATGCGAGCGAGGGGACCCGGGCTCGTGGCGATGACGATCGGCCCGTAGCGGTTGCCCATCGAGGCTCCGTGCGGAAACAGCCGGTAGCGGTCGGACAGGTAGGCGTACGCGTGGACCGACAGAGCCGTCACCTCGAGCCGGCCCTCCTTGGCCCAGTTGTTGAGCGTCTCGATGTCGCGGAGGACGTGCTCGAAGCGAAACTCGCCCGTGGGGAGCAGATCCTCGGCCAACGCGTAGAACATGAACGCATCGTCGGGGTCGGGGCTGTGCCCCAGTCGGATCAACTGCTCGGCCACGTGCGGCATCCCTTCGTCGGGCTCGGACGCGGCAGCTTAGGAGAAGTACGTGTCGTCGTCCGAGTACGGCGGGGAGCAGCAGCACAGGAATCGCAGCGGCTCGCCCGGACTCGCGGTGACCTGGTGCCATGCCCCCGGCGGGATGAGCACCGCGTCCCCCGCCTCGACGGATCGAACGACGCCGTCGACATCCATGCTTCCGACCCCTGCGAGAACGTAGTAGATCTCCTCCGCGTCGCGGTGGTAGTGGCGGGTCGTGGCGCCGCCGGGCTCGACGGTGGCTTCGGCGAGACTTTGATTCCGGACCTCGGCGGTGCCGCGGTCCAGAAGCGAGCGGATGGTGCTGCCGTCGACGGTCGTGAAGGGGGCGGACGCGTCCCGCGAGCGAATGTCCATGCCCGAACGTTATCGGGGGTCCGCTCTGCGCCGGCGGTTCGATCGACCAAGGCGGGCGATCCGGCGTTTGCGTTGCGCTTCCTCACCGAATGCGCTGGTAGACGCACCGGGGAGTTGCTAGTTTCCCACTCCGGACTAGGTCCGGACGTCGGTGCCCGGCCGGGCCGCGGCGTGGCGACTCTCCCCGTCGCGACCCGGCCGGATTACTGGCGCACGCCGGGTTCCTGTCGCGTCACGCAGGTTCCCTCCCCGTCCGCGGCCAGCGTGCCGTCGGCGAGCCGCACCTCGACGGCAGCCCGAAAGCCGCCGGCCGTGCGACGCGTCAGGCGCCCGCGCAGCGACAGCGTCGCGCCGAGCGGAATCGCCTCGCGCAGGCGGTAGGTGACCTTGGCCGTCATGCCCCAGATGCCGTGTGGGGCCCCCGCGTACACCAGCATCTCGTCGATCAGGAGCGCCACGAGGCCTCCGTGCATCCGGTCGGGATAGCCCTGGTGAGCCGCGGGTGGCGTGTAGGCGGCCACGGCGTCGTCCCCGTCGCGGTACACCAGAAGGCCTAGCCCTTCCGGGTTGTCCGGACCGCAGACGAAACAGCAGGGCGTCTCCGGCGGGTTGAGCGGCGTGCGGTCTCGCACGTCACGAAGTCTGCACGGACCGGCGGGCCGGCGCACCTCCCGGCCGCGGTGGGACGCCGGTGGACGCGTGCTAGCGTCACCTCCGTGACGACTCTGCTCATCGCGCTCCACTCCATCGTCTGTGTCGTCTTGGTGTTCCTCGTTCTGGTTCACAGCGGGCGAGACGCCGGGCTGTCAGGCGCCTTTGGGGTCGGCGGCAGCAGCGGCACCGGCGGGTCGACGGCCGTCGTCGAGAAGAACCTCGATCGCCTGACGGTCGTGGCCGGCGTCGCGCTCTTCCTCACGACCTTCGCCCTCTCGCGGGTCGCGCTGTAGCGCGCTAGGCGGCTTCAGCGCGCGTCCGGGCCGCCGCCGCCGTGCGGCTGGTCCGGGTGCGCCATCCAGGCATATGCCTCCGCGAGACGGAGGATCGTGGACGAGTTCTTCGCGGTCTGGGCCATAGCGACTATCTGCTCGATGATCGCCTCGCGAATCGGTGCCAGGTCGTCGGGTGCGGGCATGGAGCCTCCGGACGTCGGCGGGAACGATCGCGGAGTGTAGGCGAGGGCCGGATGCACTCTTCCGGCGGCCCGGCGCGGTCGATAGTCTGTCCGCGATGGACACTCAGTCGCTCCGCTCCTCAATCCAGTGGACGGCCGGCGCCGTCATCGTGCCGATCATCGCCCTCGCGCTGTATCTGGGCGCGGTCTTCAGTGTCTACGCCTTGGCCTTCGTCCTTGGGCTGATCGGCGACATCTTCGGGTAGCGACCTGGGATGGCGCCTCGCTCTCCTCAGCAGGCGTCGGCGCCGTCGAAGCAGGGGCGGGGCCTCCGGTTGACGCTCCTCACGAGCCTCTTGTCGTAGATCCCGGCCGGCACGACGACGCGCTTTCCGTCTCCTCCGATCGCCGCGACGAGGGTCATCCCGGCGCGGTCGACGCGGCAGGGGAGGCGCTCCGAGGGACCGCACGGGGCGAGGTCGCGAGCCTCGGTGCTGCCCTCGCCCGCGAAGCTCGCCCCGAGCACGAGGACGACGGCGCCCGCGGCGATCGTGAGGAGCCACGTCGCGATCATCCCTCGGCGCTCCGGCGAGGGCCCGGCGCCGTCCACGCCGGCCTGTCGCTCCGCAGCGCGCGCCACGGCGACATTGAAGCAGCCGCACGCCGGCGACGGCGCATCTCTCGCCGCGGGCGACATCGCCGGGTCCCGGACTCGAGGGCGGGAACCCCGCCAATGCGGCTGAGAGGACTTGAACCTCCACGACCCGTACGGATCACAAGGCCCTCAACCTTGCGCGTCTACCAATTCCGCCACAGCCGCCTGCGGGCGAGCGGAATTGTACCGCGCGATCGCGCCTCGCGCGCGCGGGCGGCCCGTGCTACGGTGAGAACACCTGTTCGCGGAGGGGGCGGTCCGGAGAATGAGTGAGCTGAGTGAGCGTCAATCGTCCATCCTGGCGTTCATCGCGCGACACTGTCGCGACAGCGGCTATCCGCCCACCGTACGAGAGATCGGCTTTGCGGTCGGGCTGGCGTCTCCGTCGACGGTTCACGCTCACTTGGCGAAGCTCGAGGCGGCCGGTCACATCAAGCGCGATGCGACCAAGCCTCGGGCCATGTTCGTGTGCTCGACCGATCCCGCAGCGTCGCCGACTCACCAACCCGCGCCCGAAGCGGGACTACCCGTGCTGGGCGCCGTCGCCGCGGGTGCTCCCATCCTCGCGGAAGAGAACGTGGAGGGCCTGGTCACGTCACCGTTTCCCGGTGACTTCATGCTTCGCGTGCGCGGCGACTCCATGATCGACGCCGGCATTCTCGACGGCGACCTCGTCGTGGTACGGCGGCAGCAGGTCGCCGACGACGGACGCATCGTCGTCGCGCTCATCGAGGATGAGGCCACCGTGAAGCGGTTGAGTACCTCGGGCGAGCGGTCCTGGCTGATGCCCGAGAACCCTGCCTATGAGCCCATCCCGGCGGACGACGCCCAACTGGTCGGTGAGGTCGTCGGGGTTCTTCGCGCCCTGTAGCGCCTTCGGCGAGGGTCTCCGGCAAGGCTCTACACTGTTCGATGCGAGCCAGGCAGCCGCGGGTCGCTTCGGCGGCTCGAGGAAAGTCCGGACACCGAAGAGCAGGGTGCTGGTTAACGGCCAGCGGAGGAAACTCCCGGGAAAGTGCCACAGAAACGACACAGCCACGGGTGTGATGCTCGGGGCGAAGGTGAAAAGGTGCGGTAAGAGCGCACCAGCGGCCTGGTGACAGGTCGGCTGGGCAAACCCCACTCGGTGCAAGGCCAAGCCGGGGCGTTACGAGTTGCTCGCTCAGTCCCAGGTCGGCCGCACGAGGCGTTCGGCGACGAGCGTCCCAGACAGATGGCTGTCCACGACAGAATCCGGCTTACGGCTCGCTATCGCTGAGGCCCACTTCGGTGGGCCTCAGTCATTCTGCGACAGGCTCTCGGCTCCCGGCGCCGACCTCGGCCGTGGGTCGTGCGCCACCGCTTGGAAGCGCGCCGAGGTAGCCCGCGACCATCGCTACTTGGATCCGGTCGATGACGGCGTGAAGCGCGGCGAGTGCGTGCGGCTCGGTGACCTCGCCTCTTTGGAGCCCACGCTCCGCCTCGGTCAGGACTGCCGCTGCGTAGCGCGTGTGCTCGGCGATGACGGCGGCGCCGATCGGGCCCTGGGCCCCCCCGCGAACGCCCGCCAACCCCGCGCGTCCGACGATGGACGCGGCCGAGCCCGAGTCGAGCGCGACCGCGATCACCCGCAGAAACCGCAGAACGCCGCGCCCCAGCCCAGCCTCCGTCGGTGCGGGAACAGGTACGGGGACCTGCTCGTCGTACCCTGCGAGAACGCGGTCGGTGATCGCGCTCGCCCGCGAGTTGAGCCACCGGGCGAGTTCAGGGCACGCGGGGACGTCGCGCGGACGCCGAGCCAGCCGGCGCGGCTCCGGTAGCGCGGCGCCGCGCTCGGTGAGCCAGCGCTTGAGCTCGTCGACCTCGAAGCGGCGGTGGCCGCCGACCGTTCGATGGGACGGCAGGCGCCCTTGGTCGGCCCAACCACGAATGGTGGCAACACTGACGCCGATCACCGCCGCCGCCTCGCTCGCCGTCAACGTTCGTGGTCCTCCCGGGCGCCCCCGAGCTCGGGGCCAGTCGTCCTGAGCACCGCTCATCGTCGTGATCCCCCTTGATCGAGCGTCGCGTCCCTGTGGTTCCGGCTACCCCGGCTGAATCCTTCCGCTCCACAAGGACTTTCCGCGCGTCGGGCGAACCCCGATCAGACCAGATGATGATCGCGAGGCCCTCACCCAGGGGCTGGGCTCGAACCGGCCTGGCCGTCGCCGGCGTGACGGCGTTGGCCCTGATGGGGCTCGTCCTCGCCACGCTCGCTGTCGATCTGCGATCCGGGCTGGCGCCCGCGGGCGACCGAGTCGCGGAGCGCTCCGACACCCTGGCCCGGGAGCTTCGGGGCGCCTCGCCGCGGCAGGCCGCCTCTGTGCTGGCCGCCGCGGGCGGCGCGGCGCGGCTCGTTCGCGGCGACGGAGTCGTCGCCCAAACCGGCCCCGCGGCTCTTTGGGGCGCGCGGCCGGCGGGTCTCTCGGCGAGGCTCGCCACGATCGGCGCCGGCTGGGGTGTGCGGTCTGGGGTCGTCGAGGCCGCGCGCTCGCTGCCCAACGGCGATCGGGTCGTCGTTCGGGCCCCCGTGAGCGACGCGGCGACCTCCGTCACCCCCGCCCTATGGCTCGGTCTTGGCCTTTCGCTCCTGCTCGCTGTCGCCGCCGGGCTGCTTGCCGGTCTGAGGGAACGGCGCCGCGCCCGGTCTGAGGGCGCCATCACGGTGGAGCTTCGGACGGCGCGCGCGCGCGCTCGCGCCGCCGACGAGGTGACGGAGGCGGGAATTGAGTTGCTCACGGCCGTCATCGCGCCCCTGCCGCTCGCAGCGGCGGTTCGCACGGGCGCGGGAAGACTCGTTCGCAACGACGCCCTCGCCAAGCTGCTCGACGAGCTTGCCCCGTCAGACGCCGCGGCTCTGGACTCGGCCGCCGAGAGGGCGGTGGCGAGCCGCGGGCCGTCCAGCCAGCGTGTCGCGCTCGGTGACGGCCGGGTGCTCGACGCCGAGTCGTGGGCCGTTCCGGTCGGCCGCGTCGTCGTGTTCGTCGACCGCGCGGAGCAGGAGCGCTTGGCCGCGCTCCGGCGCCAGATCAGCGCCGGCGCGGCGCGGCGTCTTGCGACGCCGCTCGACGAGCTCCAGGCGCTGGCGCAGGAGGTCCACGGAGTCCTGCCCGCCGCGCATGCCTCGTCGGCCGCCCGCCTTCTCGCGACGGCCGATCGCCTGCGTGGAATTACGCGATCGATGGTGCGTGGAAGCGAGCACGACATCGCTCCGGCTCCCAAGCCCCGTTCCGTCGGCTGCGCGGGGCTCATGTGGGGGCTCGAACGCGGGGCCGACGATGCGCTTCGTGACGCCGGCCTGAGGATCGACATCGAGGTTGCCGAGGACGCCCCCGCGGTATGGGCCGATCTCGCTCACCTCCAGGATCTAATGGGTCTCCTGATCGCGAACGCGAGGCGTTTCACGCCCCGTGGTGGCACCGTGACCCTATGGGCTGCGCCGGCGACTGGGGGCAGGGTCGCGCTGGGCGTCCGAGACACCGGGCCCGGCGTCGGCGCGTCGGAGCTACGCGCCGTGCTCGAGCCGTTCGTCCGCGGCGAGAACGCGGCGGCCTACCCCGGCGACGGGCTGGGTCTCGCGGCCGCCAGGGCGCTTGCGGAGCGTCTTGGGGGACGGCTCGTCATCGAGCCCGGACGCGATGGGGGATCCCGCGCTGAGCTTCCCGCCGCGCCGGCCCGTTCCGGAGATCGCGCCATCGCGGCGTGATCCGGCGTCCCACCACGGACGCGGCTCTCGGACGGCTCTCGGCCACCCTCCGAGCCGGCCGGTGCCGATAGGCTGGCGACGTGGCGGAGGCGAGCAGGCTCGCGGAGGGGGACCGGGCGCCCGAGGTGATCTTCGTGGGCGGTGACGCCCGGCCGGCGGTCACCAAGGGCCACGCTGCCCGCGTCCTTCGCGCCCCGGGATGAGCTGGACCGCGCCGGTCGTCCCGCAGCGGCGGGTGGCGATCATGGCGTACGGCTCCCTGCTCTACGATCCGGGACCGGATCTGGCCCCCTTGATCGAGCGGCGCGTGCCGCGACG
>JAUVQP010000020.1 GCA_030598075.1 Miltoncostaeaceae bacterium
ACCCTTGCCGCCCCCGTCGACGCCGCGCACGCGCCAGTACCACGTTCCGTCGGCGAGCGTCTTTTCGCCCTGGGCGGTGCCGGGGACGAAGCCGGTACCCCAGATCGTGGCCCGCCTCGCATCGGTCCCGAAGCGCTGATCCTGGCTGAGCTCGACCTCGTACCGGGCGATGCCCGCGACCGCGCTCCACGACACGAGCGGCGCTTGGGTGACGGCACCGAGGTACGCGCTGGTGGGCGTGACGCGGGTCTGCTTGCGAAACATGCCCGCGGGAGCCGCGTCCTCCGCGACCATCCACTGGGGGTCCTCCACCGTGGTTCCCGAACCCCAGATGACCCGCCAGTGGTAGCCGGTGCCGACCTGGTTGTCGGGAAGCGGCACGCGGCTCGTCCAACTCGTGTTGGACGTGATCTGGCTCTCGAAGATGTTGTTGAACGAGGGGTCCCCGGCGATGTCGATCCGGTAGATGGTCGCGCCGGTGGCGGGGGTCCACGCGAGCTGCGGCATGAGCGACGTGTCGCTGTCCCCGGTCGAGGAGAGCGTGGGCGTGCTCGATGTCGATCCGGGCGTCGCCCACGTGACGTGGCGGGCGGGCGACCAGGTCCCGTAACGGCCGCCGGCCACGGGGCGTACCCGCCACCAGAGCTCGCCGAGGCCCATCTCCTTCGCCTTCTGCTCCGCGAGGGTCGGCGTGAGGGAGGTCGACGAGGTGCTCTGGTTGACCTTGAGCCGATCCCCCGACCAGACATGGATGCGGTCCGAGATCTGGACCTCGTAGGACTCGGCCCCGGGCACCGGATCCCACCGAAGCCGAAGGTCGTGCGTGACGGCGTCGTCGGCCGGAGCCGTCATGTTCGGCCTGACCCAGGCCTTGGTGAGCGAGGGGCCGGCCTCGGTCCACGGTCCGGGGTTGTCGTTCGGATCCCGAGCGCGCACCCGCCAGCGGTAGGTGTCGTCGGGAAGCACTCCGGCCACGGCCGGCGTCGCGAACGGGGCGTGAATGTGCTCGCCAAAGAACATCGGGGCCCCGAACTGACCGCCCGCCGCCACCTCGACGTCGTACTCCTTTGCCCCGGGCACCGCGCCCCAGCGGAGGTAGGGGTTGAGGAGCACGTGCGTGACAGCGGGTCCGCCCGGCTGCGCGGAGACGACCTGCCCCGAAATCGCGTTGGGCCAGGTCTTCGCGAAGCGCGCCACGCGGCTCATCGCCCCGGCCGTGCCCGCCGCGTCCGTGGCCCTCACCCGCCACCAGTAGCGCCCGTCGGGCAGGAGGGTTTCGGGGGAGGCGCGGTTCTGGTCGGTCGTCGCCTCCCAGACCACGTTCGAGAAGCCCGGAGTGTCGGAGATCTCGACCCGGTAGCTGACCGCTCCGGGCACGTGGCTCCAGGCGAGCACGATGGGCTGGGTCGGGTAGACGAACGGGGTGGCGACCTTGTTGGGAAGCAGCCCAACGGGCTCGCTCGCGAGCCGGTTGGCGCGGACTGGAGACGCGGCCCGCGTGGGTGCCGGGATGGCCGGCGCACCGGCGCTCGCGCTCCCGTCCGGTGGGGTGCTCGGCTCGCTCTTGGCCGCGGCGCCGGCGGGGACGGCGAGGCCCGCCAGGACAAGCACGCAGAGCGCCGTGGGCATGCCCCGCGACCGTAGAACGAGGCCTCGTTGCCTGTCCGTGCAGGAGGTGCCGGCTCCCCGTCGCAAGGGTGACGCCTTTCGTGTCAGCTGACTCACCACACATCCTTCGGTGGGCACAGCCTGAGGGTGGGACACCGGCTGCGCCGGACTCGTGGACCCCGCCGGCAGAGACCGACGGGCCACGAGTCGCGCATTCGTGCTACCAGGTACCGCTCGAGCTACCAGGTACCGGTCGAGCAACCACCGCCGGAACAGGTTCTCTGCACCGTGCTGCCAGTGGCGGTCGAGTCCTTGACGTAGTTGTAGGTCGTCCCCGAGTCGCTGACCGAGGTCAGCGTGTAGCCCGTGGCGAGAACGCCCGAGTACTGGACCTCGTCGTTCCTCGCGGAGGCGGCGGTCGCGACCCAGGAGATGTTCGGCTCGATCGCGCCAAGCGTCGTGGCGTTGGCTCCAGCGTAGGTGTTGCCCTCCGCGAAGAACGCCTCGATCGTGGTGGCTCCGTTGCGCACGAGCGACTTGGCGGCCGCGTCGTTCGCCTTGTCTCGCTGACCGAGGAACGCGGGGATCGCGATCGCGGCCAGGAGCCCAATGATGATGACGACGACGAGGAGCTCGATGAGGGTGAATCCCTCATCCTTCCTCGCGCGGCGCCGGACTCGCTCTAGAAGCATGATGTCTCGTTCTCCTCCGTGAGAATCGGCGAAACGTACAATCGCCCGCGGCGGCTCGATGTCCACCGGTCGAACCCCTTCTGGGGCTACATCCTTCATCGAAGCCACGGGGCGACTCCTTGAGCGCTCACAACCGAGGACCGTCCCCCGACGGCGGAAAATCGCCATAATTAGTTGATCGGCAGCACGACGACCGCCGGGGCGAGGGATCTCGGACGGTTGCCTCGTCCGCCAACGGCGCTGTACGACGGGCTAACCTAAGCGGCGATGCCGCACTCCCAGGGGACGTACACGCTCGTGACGGACGGCGCCTGCTCAGGAAACGGCACCGACGACTCGCGCGGCGGCTGGGCCTTCATCCTGACCGACCCCGTCGGCGCCGAGACCGTCCTCACCGGGGGCGAGTTCCCCACCACCAACAACCGCATGGAGCTGACGGCGGTCCTCGAGGGGCTCCGCAGCACGCCGGCCGGCTCGAACGTCATCCTGATCACGGACAGCAGCTATGTGTCGAAGGCCATCTCGGAAGGCTGGCTCGACGGCTGGCGGCGACGGGGTTGGCGGACCGCAGCGAAGAAGCCGGTCGCGAACCGCGATCTCTGGGAGCAAATGGTCGAGGGCCTGGCCCGCCACCGCGAGGTCCGCACCGAGCTGGTGAGAGGTCACGCCGGGCATCCGGCGAACGAGCGCGCCGACCGCCTGGCCCAAGACGCGGCACTCGACCCCGACCCGGCCCCCGAACGCCCGGCGGGGCAGAAGCAGCTCGGCCTCGATCTCTGACGGGCGTCGACCGGCCGCGGCGGGGGTCCGGTTCGACGCGGGAAGCGACGCCCCGCGAGACGACCCGGCGGGCGCTCAGGTGCCGCTCGGGCGATCCCCCAGCACCACGCGGTGCGTCATCGATCCGCCCTCGCGCAGCACCGTGACGCTGACCTGGTCCCCCGGCGTGTGTTGGGAGAGCAGCCCCGCGAGCTCAGCGTTGTCGCGGACGCTGACCGCGTTCACCCCGACGATGGCGTCTCCCAGCCGGAGGCCGTCGCGGAGGGCCGGGCCATCCCCGAAGACCCTGATCACCAAAACACCCGTCGTCTCGGCGGGAAGCCCCGAGGTGGCGGCCACCTCGGCGTCGATGTCCACGGAGCCGACCCCGAGGTAGCCGCGCCCCGGAACGGGGGTCGCCGCCCCGATTATCTCCGCCACGGAGGCCGCCGGGATCGCGAAGCCGACTCCCTCGTCCGCCCCGCTGCGCGTGGCGATCCGGGCGGTCACGCCGATCACCGACCCGTCGGACGCGAGCAGGGGCCCGCCGGAGTTGCCGGGGTTCAGGGCGGCGTCGGTCTGGATGGCGCCCGTGATCGTGCCGCCGCCGGCTCCGGGGATCTGCCGGGCAAGGCCGGACACGATCCCGGCCGAGACGGAGCGATCCAACCCGAACGGCGCTCCGATCGCGATGACCGGGTCGCCCACGCTGACCGGCCGGCTCGTGGCCAGGGCCAGCGGCCTCAGCCCGCTCGCGTCCTCGATGCGCACGAGGGCGAGGTCCGTTGCGGCATCGAGCCGCACGACCTCGCCCTCGCGTGGCGGAGCCCCCGCAACGGTCACGGACACGCGCTCCGCCCCCCCCACCACATGGGCGTTGGTCACGATCAGCCCCTCGGCGTCGACGAGGAAGCCGGACCCCTTCAGTCCGCTCTCCCCGGAGATGACCCGCACCACGCCCGGTGACGCCTCGCGGTAGATCTCGCCGATGGACGGCGCGGGCGCGGCGGCGGCGCCCACCATGCCGAGCGACGAGAGAGCGACAACGGCGAGAAGCGCGCCCCCGAGGGTCGCGG
The DNA here is from genome assembly GCA_030598075.1 of Miltoncostaeaceae bacterium. Classification (GTDB taxonomy): domain Bacteria; phylum Actinomycetota; class Thermoleophilia; order Miltoncostaeales; family Miltoncostaeaceae; genus JARFPS01. The sequence goes on from JAUVQP010000020.1 coordinate 4,136, forward strand.
CGCCGACCACCGCACCCCAGTGCCGGCTGGCGTGGACGGCACGTGCCATTCCTTCAGGGTGCCCCCCGCTCCCCGAGCCGCCGCCGCTCCAACGGACGGGGGAGGGCCCCCAGAACGGATGGTCCTCCGCTGACCGGCCGGTGCGCAACAATCCGACCCATGGGAGACACCTTTCGCCTCGGACGAATCGCCGGCATCCGGGTCGGCCTCAACTGGAGCGTCCTGGTCCTGATGGCGATCATCATCTGGTCGCTCTCGGCGAACGTGTTCCCGGACTCCAACCCGGACCTCGATCAGAACGTCTACTTCGCGATGGCGGTGGTCACCGCGGCGCTGTTCTTCGGCTCGATCCTGGCCCACGAGTTGGGGCACGCCATCCTGGCGCGCCGCGAGGGCATGGAAATCGACGGCATCACGCTGTGGGCCCTGGGTGGCGTGGCCCGCTTCAGCGGGAACTTCCCCAGCGCCGGCGCCGAGTTCCGCATCGCCATCGCCGGGCCGATCGTGTCGGCCTTTCTGGCCGCCGGCTTCATCGGTCTCAGCCTCGTGCCGTCGCTGCCAGGGGCCGTCCACGGAACGGTGACCTGGCTCGGCCTGATCAACCTGCTGTTGCTGGGCTTCAACATGATCCCCGCCCTTCCGCTCGACGGCGGGCGCGTGCTGCGCTCGGCGCTCTGGGCCTGGCGAGGCGACATGGTCGGCGCCACCCGCATCGCGGGCGGAGCCGGACGTGTCTTCGCGTACGCCATGATGGCCGCCGGCGGAGCCATGGTCCTGTTCGTCGGGGCGCTCGACGGCCTGTGGCTGGTGGTGCTGGGCTGGTTCCTCGGCGGCGCCGCCACGGCCGAGACGCGCGCGGCGGCCACCCAGGCGACCTTCTCGGACGTGCGCGTCCGGGACGTCATGATCGAGCAGCCGGTCACGGCGTCGCCCGACGAGACGCTCGCCGACCTGCACGCGGCCATCGTCTGGGGTCCGCAGTTCACGTCGTACCCCGTGGTTGACCGAGGGCGAGCGGTCGGACTCCTTCCGGCCCAGCGCTTCTCCGAGGCGCCCCAGGCTCAGTGGGCCACGAAGAGCGTCGCCGAATGCATGGTGCCCATCGAGCGCGTACCGACCTTCGCCCTGGACGATCCGGCCCTCGACGCCATGTGGCGACTGCGGTCCGGCATCGGACGAGGGTTGGTGATCGACTCCGAAGAGCGCATGGTGGGGCTGCTTTCGATCACCGACATCGCGCGCACTCTGCGCGTGCGCCAAAGCCTCGCCCAGGAACGTTAGCGGCCACGCCCACGCCGGCGAGCCCGTCGCCGGCCCGCGGACACCGGGAAGCTCGCTATCCCCGAGCCCGCCGCCGGCGCGTGGCGACCATCAGCCGGTCGATGACGCCTCCGAGCAGCGCGGCAGCGACGATGACGATGACCAGCGGGAGAGAGAACGAGGCGACGACGAAGTCCACCGTCACACTCTGGGCGTTGACCGCGGCGAACACCACGATCAGCAGGACACCCACGAGCGCGATGACCAAGCGCGCGTTGGCGCGTGGCCCGCGCGCATCCTCGCGTTTCGTCAGCTGGCGCTCGTCCGACATCGATGCCCTCGGGGACCGGGATTGGGGGTGATCAGGATAGCCTCGCGGCCAACGCCTCGGTGAGATGCTCGGCCACGATGCGGTGATACTCCGGCACGTCGAGCAGGAAGGAGTCGTGGCCCCAGCGGGACGCGACCTCGACATCCCTCACGTTCGTCCCGGCCGCCGCGAGCTCGGACGCGATGGGTCGGGAGTGCGACGTGCCGAACCGCCAGTCGCTGTCGAAGGACACCACGAGGAAGCGGGTGGGCGACCCCCTGAGGCGGGCCGCGACGTCGACCTCGGCGAACGGCTCGAAGTAGTCCATGACGCGGGAGAGGTACAGGTAGCTGTTGGGGTCGAACCGCTCGAGGAAGACCTCGCCCTGGTGGCGAAGGTAGGTCTCGACCTCGTAGGACGGCTCCATCGAGTGCGGCGATCGGCCCTCGCGCAGCCGGCGATCGAACTTGGTCCGCATCGACTCCGCCGAGAGATAGGTGATGTGGGCCATCATGCGCGCGGTCGCCAGGCCGTGCGCGGGACGGCGCCCGGTTCCGTAGTAGTCGCCGCCCTGGAAGTCCGGGTCGTTCATGATGGCGTGGCGAGCCACCGCCGAGAACCCGATATTCTGGGCGCTCAGGCGGCTCGAGGCGCAGACGATCAGGGCCGCGCCGAGTTCGTCCGGGTGGTCGATGGCCCACTGGAGCGCCTGCATGCCCCCCAGCGAGCCCCCGATTGCCGCGAGAGGTCGCCGGACCCCGAGACGCTCCAGCAGAGCCCGCTGCACCTCCACGAGGTCACGCACCGTGAACATGGGGAAGCGCAGGCCGTACGGAGCGCCGGTGGCCGGATCGACCGAAGACGGGCCGGTCGTGCCCCGGCACCCCCCGAGAAGGTTCGACGCGACGACGAAGTAGCGATCGGTGTCGACGGGCTTGCCGGGACCGATCAGCGTGTCCCACCACCCGCGCCGCGCCGGGTCGCCGTGATGTCCTGCGGCATGGGCGTCGCCGGTCAGGGCATGGCAGATCACGACGCAGTTGCCGGCGCCCTCGTCGAGCTCCCCGTAGGTCTCGTACGCCACCTCGACGGGTGCGAGACGAGCGCCGCGATCGAGGCGGAACGGCCGCTCCCCGTCGGCGATCTCGACGTGGTGCGTCTGGGTTCGGCCGAGGGATCCCCGCCGGTTATCCTGCTCCGCGCTGGCCGCCACCGCCGATGACCGTATGGCGGTCGGTCGCCAGGATCAATAGCGGCGGTAGCGCATGCCCGACCCGGGGTCGCGAGGGGCGGGCACCTCGCGGGCGCGGGTCGGCTCCTCGTCGGCGTGCTCGTACGTCACCTGAAGATCGCTCCGGCAGCGGTTGCAGAGATCGCTGGCCTCGGTCGCCGCGCGGCAGATCGAGCAGGTCCCGGGCGCCGAGAGGTCCCTCGTCGTGGTGAAGTTTCCGGACATCAGCAGCGCGCACACCTGCCCGGGCCGCAGGCCCGAGATGTCGGCGGCCTCTCTCACGCTGCATGGCCCGTTGTGGAAGATGTGGTCCCGAAGGGCCGAGACGCGGTCGTCGTTCTCCGGGTCGAAGCTCGTTGACATCGGGTCTCCTGGGAGGGCGCACTCGGCTTCATGGCACCGAACGGCGGCGCCGGCGTCACAAGAGTGATCGGCCGAACCCACTCGCCGCGTAACCCAGACCGAGGGCTCAGCGAGAGCGAGAGCGCCACCGAACCCCCGCGGGTAGCCCGACGCCACGCGCCGGTTGTCCGGCGCGCCAAACCAAGGTCCACAGCCAGCCTGCGGAGACTCCCCGCGCTACTGGACCAGCTCGAAGATCTTGAACATCGGCATGTACATCGAGATGACCACCAGACCCACGATGGCCCCGACGAAGATCATCATCGCCGGCTCGATGACGGAGGTCAGGGCCTTCAGCATGGCCTCCACCTCCGAGTCGTAGAAGTCGGCAAGCTTGTGGAGCATCGTGTCCAGGGCGCCGGTCTCCTCCCCCACGGCCATCATCTGGGTGACCATGATCGGGAAGACCCCGGTCTTCCCCAGGGGCACCGCCAGCGTCTCGCCCTGCCTGACGCTCTCCCGGACCTCCGCGATCGGATCCGAGATGACGCGGTTGCCCGCCGTTCGGGCGGTGATCTCGAGCGACTGCAGGATCGGCACGCCCGAGGCCGTGAGCGTCCCGAGGGTGCGCGAGAAACGCGCCACGGCGATCTTGAGGACGATGTCGCCGATCTTCAGCGGCAGCCGGAGCTTCAGGCGGTCCCACATCATTCCGCCGGTCTCGCTGGCCTTCCACTTCGAGAACGCGACCGCGAGCACGATCGGCGCACCGAGGAACAGGTACCAGTAGGTCCTCATCGCGTCCGATATCCGAATCATGATGGCCGTGAGGGTGGGGAGATCGCCGCCGAGGTCCTCGAACATCGCGGCGAAGATCGGGATGATGAAGAGGATCATCCCCGCCAGAACACCGACGGCGAACACGGCGATCACGGTCGGGTAGACCATCGCCGTCCGCACGGTGCGCCGCAAATGGTCGTCCTTCTCGAGCTGGATCGCGACGCGCTCCAGCACCTCCTCCAGATTCCCGCCCGCCTCGCCGGCGCGGACCATGGCCACGAAAAGGTCGTTGAAGACGCCCGGGTGCTTGCTCATCGCCTGCGAGAGGGCGAGCCCGGCCTCGACGTCCTGGCGCACGGAGCTGATCGCGCCCTTCAGCTTGGTCGTCTCGGTCTGCTCCTCGAGGATGTAGAGGGCGCGGAGGAGGGAAAGGCCGCTGGCCACCATCGTGGCGAGTTGGCGCGCGAGAACCGTGACGTCGCGCGCCTTTACCGGCCGCCACCGGTCGAGGATCTCGTCGAGATCGAGCGCCGAGGACTTGGTGTTGACGTCGATCACGGTCAGGCCGCGCAGCCGCAGTTGGGCCGCGACCGCGGCCTGCGACTCGCCGACCATCTCTCCGGTCTGTGTGGATCCGGCCGGGGCCAGGGCCCGATAGGTGAACGTGCGTGCGCTCATCGACGGGGCGTGGCGCTCAGGCCGCCGCGCGGGCGGGCATTCCGAGCAAGCGACGAAGCTCCTCGGGGTTCCCGGCGCGCTCCAGCGCGACGTCTTGGGTGATGGTGCCCCTCCGGACGTGGTGGGCCAGGGCCGCGTCCATCGTCTGCATGCCGAACTTCGATCCCGTCTGCATCGCCGAGTAGATCTGGTGGGTCTTGCCCTCGCGGACCAGGTTGCGGACGGCCGGCGTCGGCACGAGCACCTCGCACGCCGCCACACGCCCACCGGTCACCGTCGGCACGAGGATCTGGGTGCAGATGCCCTCCAGCGCGTTCGCGAGCATGGTCCGCACCTGGTCCTGCTGGTGGGCCGGAAACACGTCGACCACGCGGTCGATGGTCTGCGGAGCATCCGAGGTGTGGAGGGTCGCAAGCACGAGGTGGCCGGTCTCGGCTGCGGTCAGGGCGATCTGGATCGTCTCGAGGTCCCGCATCTCTCCCACGAGGATCACGTCGGGATCCTGGCGCAGGGCGCTGCGAAGCGCCGCAGCGAAGCCGTGGGTGTCGGCCCCGACCTCGCGCTGGTTGATCAGGGCCAGCTTGTGGTCGTGAAGGAACTCGATCGGATCCTCGACGGTCACGATGTGGCACGCGCGCCGCTCGTTGATCTCGTTGATCATGGCGGCCAGCGTCGTGGACTTCCCCGACCCGGTCGGGCCGGTCACCAGGACAAGACCTCTCGGCTTGGTCGTCCACTCGCCGATCGCGGGCGGAAGACCAAGCTCGGCGAAGCGCACGATCGCCGACGGCACGAGGCGGAGCGCGGCCCCGAGCGACGCCCGCTGGTGATAGGCGTTCACCCGGAAGCGAACGAGGTCGGGCACCGCGTAGGAGAAGTCCAGCTCGAGGTTCTCCTCGAGCCGCTGACGCTGCGCCTGGGACATGATCCCGTAGATCATCTCCCGAGTGTCGGCTGAGCTCAGCGGGGTCGACCCGATGCGGACCAACTCCCCGCCGACCCGCATCAGCGGGGGCGAGCCCACCGCGAGGTGCAGATCGCTCGCGCCGGCGCTGGTGACCGTGGTGACAAGTTCGGCGAAGTCTGCCATCGGGTCGCCTCACAGAAGGATCTCGGGCCGCGAGCCCGCTCAACAATGGTGATATCGACCGCTGCCGCGCCGGGCTGAAGGCTGCCCGACGGCCGCGCTCCGCCGGCTATCCGACCGCGCGCGCCATCTCCTTCATGCTGGTCTGGCCCGAGACGACCTTGAGCATGCCGTCCTCGAGCAGCGTGCGCATTCCGTCCGCCCGAGCGCGGCGCATGATCTCCTCCGACGACGACGCTTCGAGCGCGAGCTTCTGGATCGCCTCGCTCACGGTGAGCAGCTCGAAGACGCCCAGGCGGCCACGGTAGCCGAGACCACCGCAGCGGGAGCACCCTACGGGCTCGAAGGCCGGAGCCGGATCGGGAAGCGTCGGGGGGATCGCGGTGGTTTGACAGACCTCGGCCAGCGTCGCGTGGGACACCGGCGCCGACCGCTTGCAGTGGTCGCAGAGCCGGCGAACGAGGCGCTGCGCCAGGATTCCGACGACGGCGCTCGCGGACAAGAACGGCTCGACCCCCATCTCGGTCAGGCGCGTCAGGGCGCTCGGAGCGTCGTTCGTGTGCAGCGTCGCCAGCACCATGTGTCCGGTGAGGGCCGACTCGACGGCGATCTGGGCCGTCTCCCGGTCCCGGATCTCGCCGATCATCACCACGTCCGGGTCGCAGCGAAGGATCGATCGGAGACCCGTCGCGAAGGTGAGGCCCGCCTTTGGGTTGACCTGGACCTGGTTGATGCCGCGCAGGCGGTACTCGACCGGATCCTCGACCGTGATGATGTTCTTCTCGGACGAGTTGAGCTGGTTGAGCGCCCCGTAGAGCGTGGTGGACTTGCCGGACCCGGTCGGCCCCGTGACGAGCACCGCGCCGTGGGGACGGCGGTAGCAGCCCTCGAAGGCCGCGAGCGTGTCGCGCGCGAAGCCCAGGGCGGTCAACTGCATCAGGATGTTCGACTTGTCCAGCACGCGGATGACGATCTTCTCGCCGTAGACCGTCGGCAGCGTCGCCACGCGAAGATCGAGACTTTGCTCGCCGACGGTCAGCCCGACACGACCGTCCTGCGGATGACGCCTCTCGGCGATGTCGAGGTCGGCCATGACCTTCACCCGGCTCGCGACGCCGGCCGCAAGCCGCGCCGGGACGGAAGCGACGACGCGCAGCACGCCGTCGACGCGATACCGGACGACCATCTCCCCCGCCTGGGGCTCGAAGTGAATGTCCGAGGCCCGCTCATCGACGGCACGCACGATCAGCGAGTTGACCAGGCGCACGACCGGCGCGTCATGGGCCGAGTCGCTGATGACCGCTTGGTCCCGACCATCCTCGACGAACGGCTCTCCGTCGGCGCTCTCGTCCACCAGGCCCGCCACCACGTCGTCCAGCGAGCTCTGCTCGCCCAAGAGCGTCTGGATGTCGTCCGCGTACGCGTACAGCGGGACGACCTCAGAGCGGGTCAGCAAGCGGAGGTCGTCGATCGCGAGGACGTCCGACGGATCCGCCATCGCGATGAGCAGGCGGTTCTGAGGGTCGCGGCCGACCGGAACAGCCTGGTAGTGCCGGGCGCTGCTCGGATCGAGGGCTCCGGCGACGCTCGGGTCGACTCCCTGCAAGAGGTCGAAGAACGGAACCCTCAGCCGCGCGGCGCTGGCTCGACCAAGAGCCTCGCGGCTGACCGATCGGTCGGCGAGGAGCGTGTCGGTGAGCCGCTTCCCCTCTCGGTCCTGGAGCGCCAGGGCGTGTGCGAGCTGCTTCTCGCTGATGACCCCCGTCTCGACGAGGACCCGGCCAAGGGGGGGCCTCCGCGCGCTCCCGAGCGCGGGGACCGTGGACACCGGAGCGGCAGAGGGAGGCGGGGCACCGGGCGCGGTGGAGTCCGGCGCGGCCCCGAGCGCCTGCGGCTCCGGCACATCTGAGGAGAGCGACACGCCTGACTTCCTATGGGTCGAGTCGCTCACGGGATCGGCCGTGGCGAAGCTCGCCTTTAGCCAGGCTGCCCCAGAATGAACCGCGGCCGGCCCACGGCGAAAACCGAGTCAGGCAGGGAAGCGGGGGGTGCCGAGCCATTCGGCATCGCCCCGAGGAACGACACCGCATGGCGACGGTCTTGGAGCCCGCAGACGGTCGTGCGCCGTCATTCTGAGGCAGCGCGCGTAGCGCCGAGCGCTGCTCGCATCACCTCGATTGGCGGCTCTTGCCCCGTCCACTGGGCAAACGCCGCCGCGCCCTGGTGCAGCAGCATGCCCAGGCCGTCGACGGGGCGGGCTCCGCGCTCCGCCGCGGCCGCGAGCCAGGGAGTGCCGCCGGCGCGGTACACGAGGTCCGCCACCACCTGCCCGCCCGCGAGCCCCGCCAGGGGAAGCTCGGGCGGGGGTAGGTCGCCCGCGAGACCAAGGCTGGTGGCGTTGACCACGAGGTCGGCGGTGGCGGTGGCCCGATCGAGAGCGGCCGAACCGAACGGCACGGTGTCGTCGCCCAGCTCGGCCGCGCGCTCGGGCGTTCGATTCGACGCCACGATGTGCACACCGCGCTCGCGCAGTGCGAACGCGACCGCCCGAGCGGCCCCACCGCCACCGATGAGCAGCGCCGACCGACCCTCCAGATCCATGGGCGCGGCCTCGTCGAGAGATCGGATGAACCCGGCGGCGTCGGTGTTGTCGGCCCGATATCCGCCGGCCCCGTCGGGGACGAGCGTGTTCGCGGCGCCGATCGCCCGCACGGCCTCGGAGACGGACGAGCACGCGTGGATGACGGCCGTCTTGTGCGGGATCGTCACGTTGATGCCCGCCACCCCTGCGGCGGCCAGCCCGCGAATCGCCTCCTCGACCCGGTCCGGCGGGACGGGAAAGGCGAGGTACCTCCAGTTCAGCGACAGGGCCCGGAAGGCCGCGTTGTGCATCGCGGGGGACAACGAGTGCTCGACGGGCCAGCCGACGATGCCCGCAACCCGGGTGCGACCGTCGATCGCCGTCGGCGCGCTCACCGACCCTCGGCGCTCTCGCGCGAGCGCTGTACGTCGCGCTCGAACTGTTCCTCGCGGGTGGAGAAGTGGTGGCGTCCGGTGCCGTCGTCCCGCGCGACGTAGTACAGAAGGCCCGTGCGCGCGGGGTTGGCCGCCGCCCGCAGGCTCAACTCTCCGGGATTGGCGATCGGTCCGGGCGGAAGACCGCGGAAGCGTCGTGTGTTGTAGGGAGAGTCGATCCGCAGCTTCGACGCGGTCAGCGGCGCCTCCCAGTCTCCCAGCGCGTAGAGGACCGTCGCGTCGATCCCGAGCGGAACGCCCGCGCGAAGTCGATTGTAGATCACCGCGGCGACCTTGCGTCGCTCCGAGTCCACCCTCACCTCGCGCTCGATCATGGACGCGATGATCAGGACGTCGTACTCCGTGAGGTTCTTGCTCCTCGCGTAGCGGTAGTTGATCGCCGTGCGACGTGCCTGATACGCACCGATCTGAGCCGCGACGAGATCTCCCACGGTCGTCCTCATGCCGATCTGGTAGGTCGCCGGGAAGAGGAATCCCTCGAGCGAGCGCGGCGCCTTCGCACCCGCCAGCCTCCGACCACGGGGGCCGGGCTCCGTGGCGTCCAGATAGGCCTGAGCGTCCAGGTCCGTCTCGGCCGCGATGCGCGCGGCCATCTCCTCGCGGCGGAGCCCCTCGGGGAAGGTGAGCGGCACCGGGGGCGGGTCGGCGGTCGTCGTGGCCGCGCCGGACTCGCCGTCGCCGGCGTCCGTGAACGCGCCGGACGCAAGACCCCAGCCGGCGGCGACGACCAAGACGACGAGAAGCAGGACCCAGATGGTGGAGCGCCCACCCCAGCCGCCGGCCGCCCTGCCGGACGACCGCGCACGGACGGGCCGGGACCGACCCCTCCTACTCATTCGCCCTCGCCAGGTAGGACTCGAGTAGCACGCACGCAGCCAGGCTGTCGCGGTCGGCGCGAGAGCCCGACTCGCGACGTCTGCGGTCGGCCTCGGCCGTGCTCAACCGTTCGTCGACGAGCTCGACGGGTCGGTTCACGGCTCTTCGCAGGCCCCTCGCGAACCGGCGCGCCTCGGCCGCCTGGGACCCGGCCGCGCCGGACAGCAGCACGGGGTCGCCGACCACGATGATCTCCGGATCCTCTCGCTCGACGACGGCGGCGAGCCGGCGCCGTCCGTCCGGCGAGGCGACCCGCTCGATGGCGGGCAGCGGACGCGCGAGCGTGCCGGTCGGGTCGCTCACCGCGACCCCGGTGCGCCCGGAGCCATGATCGAGGGCGAGCACCTTCACGGGGAGCCGGCGTGCCTGCGAATCGCGTCGAGCGCCGCGCTCAGCGCGTCCGGGAGATTCGCCGGGTTCTTCCCCCCCGCCCTGGCCATGCCGTCCTTTCCGCCCCCGCCGCCGTCGACCAGCGGCGCGACCTCGCGGACGACGGATGCGGCGGAGAGGCCCGATGCGACGGCCGCATCGCCGAAGTTCGCCACGAGCATCGCCTTGCCGTCAACGTCGGCGCCGAGGACAACGGCGGCAGCGTCGCCGACCTGCCCCTTGAGACGGTCCGAGAGCCGCAGCAACTCGCTCATGTCGTGAACATCGATGCGTTTCACCAACGCCTTGACGTCGCCGACGTCGACCGTCGAGCTCGCGAGATGGCCGAGCTCGACGCGGCTGGAGCGCGCCTCCCTCAACTCCTTCTCGAGCGCTCGGACGCGCGCATCCCTGGCGTCGAGCGCGGCCATCAGGTCGGCCTCTCGCGAGCGGTAGAAGGCAAGGGCCACCCTGCCCGTGAGCGCCTCCACGCGCCGGGCGCCCGCGCCGATGCTGCCCTCGACGGCGATGGCGAGCGGTCCGATCTCGCCGGTGCGCGAGACATGGGTCCCACCGCAGAGCTCGCGGGAGAAGTCGCCCGTCGCCAGCACGCGCACGCGCTCCCCGTACTTCTCCTCGAAGAGGCCGAGGGCGCCGAGCGCGTCCGCGTCGGCCCGAGCCATTACCGTCGCGGTCACCGGCTCGTCCGCCTCGATGCGCTCGTTGACCATCCGCTCGATCCGCGCCAGCGCCTCCGGCGAGACCCTTCCGCGGTGGGTGAAGTCGAACCGGAGCTTGTCCGGTCCGACATACGACCCTGCTTGGCGGACACCCTCGCCGAGCTCGCGGCGCAGCGCCCAGTTGAGAATGTGGGTGGCCGTGTGGTTCGCCTGGGTGGCCCGCCGACGCGCCCGGTCGACCGC
>JAUVQP010000111.1 GCA_030598075.1 Miltoncostaeaceae bacterium
AATGAGGGCCGCGGCCGCGAATGCAACGGCGAGAAGCGCGATGACGATGAGGACGACAGACATAGACCACCGGCACCCGAACCAGCCCCCGGATGATGTCAGAGTTCGCCCGGCTCTCTTGGGTCTTCGCGGGGCGTCTGTTTGCCTCCGCACAGTCATGTTGCGTTCGCTCGTCTGCGCCGCGCTCGCCGGAGCGCTCCTGACCCCGGCCGCCTCGGCGGCCGGGGTCAGCGCCTTCAACCCGGCGGGCGCTCCCCCCGTCACCCCGGTCGCTCCCGGCGTCATCGTGGAGCGGCAGGTGCGCGCCGGTCCCCAGGTCATCCACGTCGTACGCGTGGCGCATCGCCCCCGCCTCTCGGTCGAGCCGCGCCTCGTGGGGGGCTCTCCGCTCGCCCGCGGCTCACTACGAGGCCTCGTGTCCGACGGGGCCCGCGAGGGCGTGGTCGCGGCGATCAACGGGGACTTCTTCAACTTCCGGAGCGGCTATCCCAGCGGCGTGCTGTTCACCGGCGGTCAGTTGGTCAGCGAGCCGGAGGGCAGTCGCTCGGCGCTCATCATCACTCCGGGGCCCGCGCTGTCGGTCGGCCGTCTGGCGCTCAACGGACAGTGGCAGCCGTTCGACCCGAGAAAGGGGACGGTCGGAAAGACGCGCGCATTTCAGGGGCTCAACCGGCCGCTCGAGAGCGGCGCGGAGTTCGTCCTCTACACACCGGGGCTCGGCCAGGTCGCAACGCCGACCGGAAACTCCCGGTTCGAGGTCCGCATCCGCCGCGACGAGCCGGGTGCCGCACTTCCGAACGCGCCGTTCGTCGGATCCGCGGTGGGGCGCCGCTCGGGCGGCGGCAGCACCATCGGCGCAAACCATGTGGTGCTGACCGGATCGGGGTCCAAGGGGGCGCTGCTGGCATCCGAGCTCCCGCTCGGATCGAAGATCAGCGTCTTCCCAGCCGTCGAGGGGCTACCCGCCGACGCCGTGGCCGCGCTCGGTGGCGGACCGATCCTCGTCCGCGACGGACAGGCGATCGCGTCGGCCGGAGAGGGCTTCAGCTCGGCGCAGCTGAGCGGGCGGACGGCCCGGAGCGCCATCGGGCAACGGGCCAACGGGTCGATCATCCTCGTCGTGGCCGAGGGGCCACTCCAAGGATCGCGGGGGGTCACCGCCGCCGAGCAGGCGACGCTCCTGCGGCAGCTCGGCGCGCAGACGGCGATCGCCATGGACGCGGGCGGCAGCGCCCAGCTGGCCGTGTTCGACCGCCTCTTGCCCTGGAACGCGAGCCGCAGCCTCACCGACGCTCTCGCGGTGAGCTACGCCGGCGTGCAACTCCTGCCGCTCCCGGCGCGTCTCACGCCGAATGCCGATCGGATAGACGACTCCGTCACGACCGTCGCACGGGCGCCGCTCGCCGGCCGTCTGCGCCTGACCATCCAGAGGCGGAACGGCGGCGCGAGGCGTCAACTACGCAATCGGCCGCTGGGACCGGGGTCTCTCGACACGACGCTCGATCCGCGCGCGCTCGGGCTTGCCGATGGCATCTACACCCTGCTCGCACGCTTCGAGCCGTTCGATGGCGGCGCGCCGACCGAGCAGTCCCGGCGAGTCATCGTCGACCGCACGCTGTCGCACCTCACGACGCGGCCGTTCGCCCGCCCCGTCCGCCGCACGCCCCGCCTGGGGGTCGACGTACGCTTTCGGCTGACCCGACCGGCGCGAGTCACAGTCCGCGTGCTGGACTCGGCCGGCAGGCCGCTCAAGACACTGGTCAGCGGCAGGGTGCTGGGCACGGGCCGGCACGCCGTCACGTGGAATCGCCGCGCGCGAGGAATCACGATCAGCGGCACGGTCACCGTCCAGGTCGAGGCGCGCAACCGGTTCGGAAGGAGCGGCCTCCAGTCGACGCTGACCCTGAGGCGCCCCCCCGCCCCGGAGGCCGAGGTCGCCGAGAGGCTCCGCAGGCTCTTCTCGCTCTGACGCTCGCCGCTACCGAAGCCCCGCCGCCGCGACGACCAGCACGAAGACCCCAAGCCCGACGCGGTAGATGACGAACGGCGTGAAGGTGTGGTTGCGCACGAAGCGCAGCAGGAACGCGATCGCGAAAATGCCGGTGATCGTCGCGGTCAGAACTCCGACGGCGAACGCCGAGGCCGACCCCGTGGGCAGCCCGTCGCCGACGACGAAGACGTCGTACGTCTTGAACAGCACCGCGCCGAAGACGATCGGCACGGACATCAGGAACGAGAAGCGCGCCGCGGCCGCCCGATCGAGTCTCAGGACGCGGCCGGCGGACATCGTGATGCCGGATCGGGATGTGCCGGGAACGAGCGCGAGGACCTGGGCGAGGCCGATCATGAGCGACTCCCGCCCGTTGAGCGTCTCCATCGCGCGTTCGGAGGAGAAGAGGCTGTCGGCGGCCCACAGGACGATGCCGAAGAGAATGAGCTGAATCGCGACCAGCACGGGATTGCTGAGCGGCCCCTCGAAGAGGTCCGCGAACGCGGCCCCGACAACCGCGGCGGGAATGCTTGCGAGGATCAGATACCAGGGAAGGCGGTCCTCGAAGGTGGCGAAGGAGCGCGTGTGGAGCGAGCGACCCGCCGAGGCGACGATGCGCAGAAGCTCGCGCCAGAAGTAGAGCACCACCCCGAATAGGGTTCCGAGGTGCAGCGCAACGTCGAAGGCCTTGCTCGCCGACGCGTCGCCACCGGGATCGGGCCAGTCGAAGAGCCACGGAACGAGGATGAGATGCGCGGAACTGGATATCGGAAGCGGTTCCGACAGCCCCTGCACCGCGCCGAGGATCGCCGCCTGCCATACCTCGAGTTGTCCGCCGTCCACGCCGGCTACAGGTGGACGAGGACCGTGTGCCGCAACATCGAGGCGGGAGGGTACCGATGAGTCACCGACGGCACCATCGGCGAGGGTTTGCGATGACGGCGGCGCTCGTCGCCGCGGGGGCGGTCGCGATCGGCGCGGGGTGCTCGGTCTCCGTCGGCGGCAGCACCCTCGACACGGACGAGCTCGAGAGCCAGATCCACGATCGGCTGGACGACGTGCGTAACATCGATGTCAGCGTCGACTGCCCAGACGGCGTCGACGTCGAGGCCAACGGAACCTTCGCCTGCACGATGACCACGCCGGACGGCAGCACGTTCGAGGTCGTCGTGCGCCAGACCGACGACGACGGGAACGTCCGCTGGCAGATCGCCGGGCCGTCCCTCGAGATCGAGGGCTCGACCGGCTAACGCCCCCGGAGGGTCAGTCGACGCCGTCGATCTCGGCCTGGATGCCGCGCATCTCGGCCACCAAGCGGTCGATCTCGGCCTCCAAGCCGCCCTCGCCCTCCGCCTGGCGGAAGACGGTTTGGCCGAGATCCTCGGCCAAACCGCCGAGCTTCCGTTTCAGGCTCATCTCCGGGCCGCGCTCCTTGGCCTGCTGAGCGCCCGACTTTGCCGCGTCCGATGCCTTGGTCGCGGCATCGCGCGCCCGGTTGATGAAACTGCCCACGGAACCCCCCCGACGAAAATGGCTGGCGGGCGCGAGCCTACCCTGCCGACGGGTCCTCGCGCCAGGAGATGAACGCGAGCACGGTGGCCACGGCCGAGAAGATCAGGGCCAGGAAGATCCCGAACTTCCTGCCGCCGCCGGCGCCGAGACCCCCGCCCTCCAGCATGATCATCAGCGTGAAGAGGAAGGGGATGACGCTGAGCCACACCCCGGTCAGGGTGTCGAACCGCGCCGGAAGCTCGATATAGAGAGCCTCGCTCGCCAAGACGACCGCCGCGAGCGCGGCCACGATCGCCAGGATCCACCACGATGGAACGATGTCGGTGCCGCTGAATGAGATGGAGATCCCCGCCGCGCTCGCCCCGAACCAGCTGAAGAACATGCTGATGATGAAGAGCACGTTGGCCGCGGCCGCCCCGAGCATCTTCTGTTCGCGCGTGAGCCCTCCGAGGCTCACTCCTCCGCTCCCTGCCATGTCGTCCTCCCGTCGCTGCCGATCTGTCGGCCTGAGGTCATCGCAACATTCGACGGCGAGCGGCGGCCACCTACGTCGCGGCGTCCGCTCCCGGAGCGATCGATGGATTGTGCCCCGGGATGACCAGCCTCGGCCGCTCGCCGCTGATCAGCCGGAACGCCTCGAGGTGGGCCTCCCGCTCCGGGAAGCCCTCCGGCAGGCGCATATCCTCGAACCACTCGGGCCTCGGGCCGAGTGTGTCGCCCGCGATGGCGACCAGGCCCCGGTCCGTGTCGACGAGGTACGACACGTGCCCCGGGGTGTGCCCCGGCGTGTGAATCCAGCGGATGCCCGGACACACCTCGCCCCGCGAGCCCGAGAGCTCGGTGATCCTTGCGTCGTCGCGCGCGCCGCGAAGGCGGATCGCATGCGGCGTGCCGAGCTCGTCGCGGTGAACGACCAGCTCGACGGCCCCGAGCTGGGGGAGCGCCGAGACGTGGTCGCTGTGCAGGTGCGTGGCCAGCGCCAGATGCACGTCCGCCACGTCGACGCCGTGCGCCGCGAGCGCGCCCGCCAGCATGTCGCCCTGAGTCTGGTAGCCGGGGTCGACCACGATCGTCCGCGGCCCCGTCAACAGCACCGTGTTGGGCCAGGCGATCATGCCGGGTACGGAGTCCGGCAGCTGGCGGTAGGCGCCGAACCCGGCGGCCGTGCTGCTGCCGCCGATCTGAACCAGGTCCTCGCCGCTCAGGGCGAAGACGATGCGGTGCGTCGGGACGAGAATCTCCGCCCGAAAGACCGCTGTGGCTATGTCACCGTCTCCCGGTGGGCCGCCGCCCGATCATGCTCTCGGTCGTGCTGGTAGCAGGGAGCCTCGCAAAACGCCGACACGGGGTCCTCGATCTCGCGCCGCGCGCGCAGCACGCGCGCCCGGGCGGACCGACCGGCCCGGCCCGCGACCGGGGCCAGCGCCGCGAGGCCCACGACTCCGCCTGCGACCAGCCAGCGGCGGCGGCCGCCGGGGGTCACGACAGAAGGTCGAGGAACTCGTCGACCGGGATAGCCGTCAGCGTTTGGAAGTGGGCGGTTCCCCGAGCGCCCAGCTCCATCGAGACGCGTGCGATGACCTTCTCGTCGGGGGCCTCGACGATGTTGACGAAGTCGTAGGGCCCAAGGACGGCCCACTGCGACACGACGCGGGCGCCCATCTGCTCGATCTCCGAGTTGACTTCCTTCAAGCGCTCCGGGTTGCTCTTGAGCGTGCCCACGCCGTGGGGGCTCAAGGTGCT
>JAUVQP010000001.1 GCA_030598075.1 Miltoncostaeaceae bacterium
CACCCCTTTCGGCAGGGTATCGGGGCGTGTGGCGCGGTCGACCGAGGCTCCCACTGCGGCGCACGGGAGCATGTGACGGCCGCGAGCGCCGCCGGTCGCGGCTCCGATGGGGCGCACGCCGAAAGACTTACCCGCGCGACGCCCCCTGACAGCCGCACGGGCGGAGGGAACGTGGGCGGTCCATCCGACGTCCGGTCTACGGTGCGAGGTCCGCCGCCGAGGAGCTCAGTGCCACCCGGATACCCACGCCATCAGGCTGCGCCGCCCACGTTGCCGCACATCGAGCGCCAGAAGGAGCGCGTCGATCGTCAGGCGCCGCGCCGACCCCTCGACCAGGAGCCCTCGCGCCGCACCGTCTATCGTCTGCGCCCGCGCGAGCCCGCCGTGACGGGGCTGTCGGAGCGTCTCGCAGAGACTCTCGATCCGGAGCAGCGCGCGGCGGTCGAGGGTGCCGCGGGCAGAACGCTCGTCCTCGCCTCGGCGGGGTCCGGGAAGACCCGCACGATCGTCGCTGCGCTCGCGCACGCCCTCGACGGCGGGGCCCCGCCCGAATCGATCATGCTGGTCACGTTCACCCGCCGGGCGGCCCGGCAGATGGTGAGCCGCGCCGAGGCCCTGGCCGGGGTTCCCCTCGACCGTCTGACCGCGGGCACCTTTCACGCCGTTTGCCATGGTCTGCTTCGAGCGAACGGGCGGCTCGTGGGCCTCCCGTCGACCTTCACGATCCTCGACTCCGAGGATCAGGCGGATCTCGTGGCGGCGTCGCGCGATGCGGTGCTCTCGACGCTCGATCGCCGCCCCTCGCTTCCCAAGCCCGCCTCCATCGCGGGCATGATCGGCCTCGCCGCCGAGCGCGACCGCCCGCTGGCCGAGGTCGTCGTCGAGCAGAACGCGCGTCTGGTCGACCGTGTGCAGGAGTTGGTCGCGATCGCCGACGGCTATGCCGAGCGCAAGGCCCGCATGGGGGCGGTCGACTACGCCGATCTCCTCGTCCTCGCCCTCCGTCTCCTTCACGAGCACCCGGCGGTCCGGGAGCGCCTCGGGTACCGGTGGGTCCTCGTGGACGAGCTGCACGACGTCAACCCCATCCAGGCCCGCCTTGTCGAGCTGCTCGCGTCGGGTGGGGCCAACCTCGTCGCCGTGGCCGACCCCGACCAGTCCATCTACTCGTGGCGCGGCGCCGACCCCGACGTCGTCGACCGCTTCGCCGCGGCGCCGGGCACGACCATCTTCCCGCTGTCGCGAAACTATCGATCAACGCCTCAGATCGTGGCCCTCGCGCAGGCCACCCTCCCCTGTGGCAACCCCTACGGCAAACGGTTACGTGCCGTGCGTCCGACGGGCGCGACGGCCCCCGTCGTGGCGCACTTGGCCTCCGTCGAGGACGAGGCCGCGTTCGTGGTTCAACGCATTGCGGACCTTCTCAACGAGCGGTACGAGCCCGGCGATATCGCCGTCCTCTATCGAGCCCACCACCACTCGATGGAACTTCAGCTCGCGCTCGCCGAAGCCGGAGTCGAGTTCGAGCTCTTCTCGGGCGCGCGATTCGTGGAGAGCGCCCACGTCAAGGACGTCCTCTCCTTCTGCCGCCTCCGGCACAACGCCGCCGACGAGCTGGCCTGGTTGCGGGCTCTCAACCTATTCCCCGGCGTCGGGCGGCGCACCGCCGAGCGCGTCTTCGCGGCGTCGCGCGCCGCGGCCGAGCCCCTTCGCGCCGTGCCGGAGGGGTCCGGGCGCGCGGCGCGCGGCCTTGCGCTCGCGCGCGGGACCCTCGCACGCATCCGCGGGCTGGATCGTCCCGAGGACATCATCCTTCATGTGGCGCGCACCGAGTGGTACAGGGACCATTTGCGGCAGACCTATCCGAACTGGAAGGATCGCGAGGCCGACCTCGCGCGGCTCGCCGAGCTTGCGGCCCGCCGCGACCGCGTCGAGCGCTTCTTGACCGACCTCCAACTCGCCGAGCGCGTTGAGGCGGACGAGGACATCTCGGGTCCGGCCCGCCGGGTCGCGCTCAGCACGGTCCACCAGTCCAAGGGGCTGGAGTGGCCGGTCGTGTTCATCCTCCAAGTCGAGCCCGGATCGTTCCCCTCCGGCTGGGCGATCAGCGAGGGCCGGCTCGATGAGGAGGAGCGGTTGTTCTACGTGGCGGTCACGCGCGCTGCGGACGAGCTGTATCTCTGCCGCCCGATCGCGGCTCGGCGTCCTTGGGACACCGGAGCGGATGCAATGGTGATCAACTCGGGTCAGGGGTTCCTGGACCGCGACCTCGACGGTCTCGTCGAAGAGTGGTCGGTCCGCTGACGGCCGCGCGATGATCGTCTCTCGGCGCCCCGAGGGCCTGCTCATCGTCCGTCAGGTCGACCACCAGGTGCAGTGCGGCATGATGGCGGCGGCGTGGGGCGGTGCCGAGTTCCGCAGGCCGGAGCCCTACGGTCCCGTCCGCGATGCCGCCGCCTGGCACGACGAGGGCTGGCGAGCCTGGGAGACGTGGCCGTCGACCGACGAGCGCGGCGCGCCGATCGACTTCCCCGATCTCGACCGGGCGGAGCACGTTCGTCTCTACTCCGAGGGAATTCGGAGGGTCGCGGCTCGCTCGCCGGCTGCCGGCCTCCTGGTCAGCATGCACGCCCAGGGGCTCTATGAGCGGCGCCTTGGGCTGGATGGGCCGCCGCCCCCGAGGGCAGGACGCAGATGTGAGATCGGAGCCTTCCTGGCGGGGCAGGAGGCTCTTCAGGCGCGGATCGCGGCTGAGCTCGGCGACGGTCCGCGGCTCCGCTCCTGGGCCTGGGCGGCCTATCGGCTGCTGCAGGCCTGGGACCTTCTCAGCCTCTACCTCCTATGGAGGGCGCTGCCCTCCGGGCGTGCCGGGGCGCTTCCGGCCGTCCCGCGCGCGGTGGGCGACCCGGGAGTCGCGATCGCTCTGACGCCGACGGGCTCGGCCAGTTGCGCCGCGGAGCCGTTTCCATTTCGGGGCGACTCCGTGTCGCTTCCCGCCGCCGCGCGCCTCATCGACGACCGACCCTACCGCGACGACGCGGACCTTCGGCGAGCGCTCGGCTTGGCCGAGTGCATCGACCTCGACATCGTCGTGCACCGTGAGGGGCTTGGCAGAGGACCGTCCCGAGACGTGCGAGGACCCTCCGACTCCGGACGCTAGTGCCGTGTCAGGAAACCTTTGCCCCGTTCTTCCTCGCTGCAAACCATCGCGGATGCGGCGTCCTCGGTCATCGCCATGGGCTCAACCATGGCGATGACGCTGCGTCCTTGCCCCGCGGGGTTTTCGCGGCCAGAACACGCCATGGTTCCCTGACACGGCACTAGTCGCCCTTCTCGTACTTGAACGACAACGAGAGCCGTGCCCGAAACTGGTCGATGCGACCGTCATCGCCGACCGTGACGTCGAGCTTCGCCACCTCGGCGACGCGGAGATCGCGCAGCGATCCGCTCGCCGTGCTGACCGCGTTGTTGGCGGCGTCCTCCCAAGATGTCGAGCTGGTGCCGATGACGTCGATGACGCGATAGACGCTTCCCATGCTGTGAACTCCCCGCTGGTGGCCTCGGCGCCGGTCGGGCGCGCGCCCCTAACACCTATCAGAATCGCTCGTGGGGGAGGGGCGCTTCCCGAAGCGACACCGCGTCCGCACGCCGGAGTCGGGCGAGGTTCAGCGCCGCCCGCTCCCGGAAGAGAGCGTCTGCGGGAAGCAGGTACGGCCCTTCCGCTGCGCTCTCGAGCACGAGCGAGTGGGCGGGGCCGCGGCGGATCGCCCGATCCGCTGTGGCGGCGAGGGCCAGCGCGTCCAGCCGCGCCGCGTCGCGGATGGCCTGCCAGTCGTCCGGATCGGCCGCAGGGCGCCACCCGCCCAGGTCGATGGAGTCGCCGAGCAACGATGCGGCGTGGACCAGGCCACTCGGCGTCGCCCGGCCGCGCGCCTTGGGGCGGTAGCGGGGTGGACGGGCGGCCGCGAAGGCGGCGCGGTAGTCGCCGAGGTCGGCGATCGTCGCTCGGCGCGGGTGCCGCTCCCAGACGAGCTGTCGGAGGAGGAGGTCCGGAAAGGACTCCACGACGGGTCCGCGTCCGGAGAGGGCTTCCTCGACGCCGGGCCCGCGGAGGCCGCCGTGCAGCTGCCCAAGACGCTGCCGCGACGCGGGGAACGCGGGCACGTCGCACCAGGCCAGCATCCGCTCGATGTCACGCCTGCCGCGATCGTTCGGCACGCGCAGGGGAATGTCGACCGCGATGAGGCGGACGTCGGCGGGGGTGAGCGCGGCGAGGTCGGGATCCGTGACACCGGTCTCGATGGAGACGAGGCGCCCGGATCGATCGACGGTCGCGACGACGGAGAGTCTGTCGCCATCGGGATCGATGGCGGGTTCGACGTGGACGCCCGCCACCGCGCCCGGCTCTGGCGGGCTGGCCGCTGGGCCACTACGCTCCATTGTCTCGGCGAGAGAGGCCATCTGTGGCGAGCATTCTCCTCCTCATCATCGCGGCGGCATCACCATGGGTGGTGCATCTGGCTCCACCGCGGCAGCGGGCGCTGGCGCTGGTCGGCGTGGTCGCTGTGCTGCTCCTGTTTGGCATCTTCGCGCACAACCCCCTCACCGAATGGCAGTTCTGGGCGGGCCTCGGCGCTGGGATCGTCACCGTGCTCCTGGCGTCCGGCGCAGGACGCGGGGGCCGCGATCGCATGCTGGAGCGCCGTCGCCGGCGGGCCTTTCAGGATGGGCGCGACGAGCCCACGGGCGAGATATAGCGCTCCGCCAGCGGCCGCTAGGGGTCTGTCGGCTCCAGGTGGCGGGCGATCAGCCGCGCGGCCCGCTCCTCGTCGTCCAGCAGTAGCAGGCCGGTCCGCAGGCCGCGGACTCCGGCGGCGCGGTTCTCGAGGGCGAGCTGGGCAATGCCGTGGGGAAGGTGCGCGTCCGCGTACCGGGGGTCGATCCTGATGCTCCGTTGCGCGGCCTGCACGGCCTCCTCGCCGCGGTCGATCCGCAGCAGGACGTAGGCCCGGAAGGCCGCTGCGGCGGCATCCTTGGGGTCGAGTCTCTCGGCGGCGCCGAACGCTCCGACGGAATCGCCGGGCCGCTTGAGCGCCGCGAGCGCGACGCCGCGTCCGAACGACGCTGCCTCGATGTTCGGGTCCCGCTTGCGGGCCCGGTTGTACGCGCCGAGGGCCGGCTTGTGCCGACCCTCGGCGGTCAGCATCTCGCCCGCGAGGAGGTGTCCGACCGCGCTCGCCCGCCAGCTTCGCGGCCACCCTGCGAGAAGCCGTTCGGCGCTCTCGGCCTCGTCGGCCTCGATCCTTTCCCGCACGGCGGCCGCCGCCAGCGCGAGCGACTTCGGATCGCGTCGTGTGGCCACGCGGAGGGACCGGTCGTAGCTCGGCGCCGTCTCCCAGTCGGGCGGCGGGGTCATGCGGAGCTCCAGTCGCTCGCCGGCGCGCGTGACGACGACGGGGACCTCGCGGCCCGCGGGCAGCGCGCGCTGGGCGGCGACCAGCGACCCCGGGCTATCGATGGGACGCCCGTTGAGCGACACGAGGACGTCGCCGCGGCGAATGCCCGCCTTCGCGGCGGCCCCGCGCGGGGCGACCACGGCGACGAGCTGACCGGTGCCCGAGAGCCCGGAGGTGCGCGTCAGGACCTTCCAGAGCGGAATGGTGTAGGCGTCGAAGCGGCCGCGGCCCCGCGCGAGGCGAAGGCGGAACGAGCTGCGCACCGGCTCGCTGGTGCCGGTCGTCTCGCTCGTGGCCTGAACCTCGACGCGGTAGGCGCCGCTCGGAAGCTGGAAGCCGTCGTCGTCGGTCGCGTCGACGAGGAAGTACGCCCGGCCGGCCGGGTGCGACTCGGACGCCTGGACCGTCTTGAGAAGCTCGCCCGACGACGCCGCGCTCACCCGGATGATGATCTGCGCCGCGACCGACGTGCGAATGCCCACAAGAAAGCGCGCATGTCCGCGCTGGGCCCGGACGGTGCGGGCAAGGCGCAGTGACGTGAGCGCCGGAGGACCGGACGCCTCAGCCTCGGGCGGGTCGGGCTCTTGGGCGGCGGCGAGCGGGCTGACGAGGCCGGCGCCCAGGCCGGCGGCGAGGCCGGCGGCGATCAGCACGGCGCGCCGGGTGCGGATCGGCATCGGGCAGCACCCTAACCGCGACGCGGGTCCGAGCTGCATCCGCCCGGGTATCCGGCCGCCGGCGCGATAGGTTGGCGGGCGGATGACCGTACCCCCGCCACCCCTTGCCCCCGTCGAGGTTCTGGAGCGAGCGGCGCGCGGAGCCGTCGTCGACGCGGCGAGTGTGGGCGGTCTCGTGCGCGCGTGGGTCGATGGGATCGCCAGCGACGCTCAGATGGCTGCGTGGTGCGCCCTCGCGTCGGCGCGCGGACTCGACGTCGCGGCGGTGGACGAGGTCACGCGGGCCCTCATCGCGTCGGGCAGACGCCTCGATCTGACCCGCCTCGGGCCGGTCGGCGCGCCGCTTTCCACCGGCGCGGTTGGGGATTCCAGCTCGCTGCTGGCGCCTCCGATCGCGGCTGCCCTCGGCGTGCGGGTCGCGACGATGGCCGAGCCGAGCCTCGGTCCGGCCGGCGGCGCGCTCGACAAGCTGGGGGCGATCCCCGGGTTTCGAGCGGATCTTCCCTTGGATCGTTTCGTACGGCAGGTCCGCGACGTCGGCATCGCGGTCGCCGGTGCCGGGGGGCGGTTGGCGCCCGCGGACAGCCGCCTCACCGCGCTCCGCGACCAAACCGGGAGTGCCCGGAGCGATGCTCTGGTCGCGGCGTCGCTCATGAGCCGCGCCATCGCCACCGGCGCGACAGCGATCGCCGTCAATCTGGGGGTCGGCGAGGGGGCTCTGCTCGGCCGAGCCGAGGACGCGGTGAGATCCGCGTCCGCCATGCACCAATTGGGCGAGTCCTGGGGCAGGGGCGTGCGATGGATCGTAACCTCCGCGGATCGCCCACTCGGGCGCTTCGTCGGCAATGCTTTGGAGGTGCGCGAGGCGGCAGCCGTACTCACCGGCGAGGGGCCGGACGATCTTCGGGAGTTGGCGGGGCGGCTCGCGGGCGATCTCGCGGAGCTTGCGGGCGCCGTACCCGAGGGAGAGGGCGTGGGGCGTGCCGCCCGGGTACTCCGCGATGGCTCGGCGCTGCGGCTCGCCGAGCGGTGGATCGAGGCCCAGGAGGGCGATCCGGACGTCTGGACGAATCCCGCCGTCCTCGCGCGAGCTCCGGTCGAGCAGGCGGTCGGGGCGCCGGCGGCCGGGGTGCTCCGGTCGATCTCCGCCCGGCGTGTCGGCGAGGCTGCGCGCTGGCTTGGCGCGGGACGACTGCACGCCCAGCAGACCGTCGATCCCCTCACCGGAGTGGAGTTGCTCGCGGGCATCGGCGATGCGGTGCAGGTCGGCGATGCCATCGCGCTCGTGCACGCGCGGGACGCGGGCCTCGTCGGTCGAGCCGTGGAGATGGTCGCCGGCGCGGTCGCCATCGGCGACGAGGGCGAGCCTCCGGCGCCGCTGATCCTCGACGCGGGCGGATCCGGTGCCTGAGCTTCCCGAGGTCGAGACGATTCGGCGGCAGCTCGACGTGCGTCTGCCCGGGCGTCGCATCGAGCGGGCGACGGTTCTCGACCCGAAGCTCACCGCTCCGGAGTCGCCGCAGAGCATCGAGGACGGCCTTGGGGGGCGGGTTGTGAGAACCGTGGCGCGCCGTGGGAAGTACCTCTCCCTGGTGCTGGATGGTGGGGACGAGCTCGTTCTCCACCTCCGGATGACGGGGCGGCTCCACTGGCGTTCCGGATCCGAGGTCGACGAGCGCTACCTGCGTGCCCTGCTGACCTTCGACGACGGAAGCACGCTGACCTTCGGCGACGCGCGCCGCTTCGGAACCGCCCGTCTCCTTCGCGCCGGCTCCGATGACCACGCCGCGTACTGGGATGGGCGCGTTGGCGTGGAGCCGCTCTCGGCGGACTTCACGGGCCGTGTGCTCGCCGAGCTGCTGGCCGCTCGGAGGGGCCCGATCAAGCCGCTGCTCCTGAACCAAGCCCTGGTTGCGGGTCTCGGAAACATGTACGTGGACGAGGCATTGTTCGCCGCGCGGGTACACCCCCTCCGTGTGGCGGGGGGCCTGGACGCCGACGAGACACGCCGTCTTCATCGCGCGATTCGCGACCGGCTGAGGGTGGCCGTGGAGGCGGGCGGGGCCTCGATCGACAGCTATCGCGACGGGCTGGGCGAGCGTGGCTCGATGCAGGGCCTGCTCCGCGTGCACCTGCGCGCGGGCGACCCGTGCCCCCGCTGCCGGGTTCCAGTCCGCAAGACGAGCGTCGGCGGTCGCGGGACGTACTGGTGCCCGAGCTGCCAGGAGGACCCATGATCAGCGAGATCACGGGGTTTCGGGTCGGTCATTGGACGGATCGCGCGGCCGGCACCGGGTGCACCGCCATCATTCCGCCGCCCGGGATCGTCGCCGCCGTCGACGTCCGGGGCGGAGGGGCCAGCACGAGGGAGACGGAGCTGCTTCGCGCGACCTCCTCGGTACGTTCGGCCACGGCCGTGATCCTGGCCGGCGGGAGCGCGTTCGGGCTCGACGCCGCGTCCGGCGCGGTGCGGTGGTGCGAGGAGCACGGGCTCGGGTACGACACCGGGGTTGTCCGCGTCCCGCTGGTTCCCGCCGCCGTCATCTTCGATCTGGGCGTGAGCGGCGGGGAGGGGCGCCCGGGCGTCGACGAAGGCTACGCGGCGTGCGTCGCCGCGGCGGAGGGAGCACACGACGTCGGGAGCGTCGGTGCCGGAACCGGCGCGACGGTGGGCAAGCTTCGCGCCCGGGAGGGCTGGTGCAAGGGCGGGCTTGGCGCGGCGGGCACGACGACTCACGACGGGTCCCGCGTGGCCGCCCTCGCGGTGGCCAACTGCTGGGGAGACGTGCTGGACGAGGGGGGGGCGGTGCTCGCGGGCGCGTGGTCGCCGGAGCGCGGGTTCGTGGGCGCCGCCCACCAGGCCTTCTCGACCCCGCCGGAACACCCCCGGCTTCGGCCCGGCGAGAGCACCACGCTCGTGTGCGTGGCCACGGATGCCCGTCTCGCCCCGGATGAGGCCGGCCAGGTCGCCCGCATGGCCCAGGCGGGTCTCGGGCGCGCGGTGGCTCCGCTGAACACGCCGATGGACGGCGACGTCGTTTTCTGCCTCGCCTCTGGCGGCACGGAGGGGAGGCCGTTCGCGGTGGGCGCCGCCGCCGCGGAGGTCAGCGCCGCCGCCGTCAGAGACGCGGTCAGGCGGGCGACGTCCGTTCGTGGGGTACCGACCGCGGCCGAGCGGCGGGGGGACTAGGCGAGCAGCGGGTCGAGCGCGCCAGCGTCCTCGAGAGCCTTGAGCTGGTCCCAGCCGCCGATGGCCGCGTCATCGATGATGATCTGCGGCACCGTGTAGCGCCCCGTGAGCTCGGCGAGCCTGTGCCGGGCGTCGCCGTCGAACCGCGAGAGCCGGATCTCCTCGTACTCGGCACCCTTGCGGTCCAGGAGGCGTTTGGCCCTCGTGCAGTACGCGCACGCCCTGCTCGTGTACATGGTGATCTCGGCCATCGTCTCCACTCGTCGTCGTCTTCAAAGCTGCGCTTGACCAGCGTGCCACACCGTGGTGCCCCGGCGCCCTGCGAGAATGCGCGGCGGTGGCGACATTCGAGACTGAGGCCGTCGTGCTCCGGGCGATCCGCTACTCGGAGGCCGACAACGTGCTCACCCTGTACACGCGGGATCGCGGCCGGGCGTCGGCGATCGTCAAGGGTGCTCGCCGGCCGCGATCCCGCCTTGGTGGCCGGCTCCAGCCCGGCGTCGTCGTCCGCGTGACGATCGCGGAGGGAAGGCGCGGGCTCGGGGCGGTCAGGGACGCGAGCGTCATCGACCCGAACGCCGGGCTTTGGGCCCACGCCACGCGCCTGCTGGCGGCCGGGAGCGTCTTGGAGGGAGCGCTTCGCACCCTTCCCGACGGCGACCCCAACGAGGCGGCGTTCCACCTGCTGCGCAACGCCGTAGCGCTCCTCGCGCGCTCCTCCGCCCATCCGGGTCCGCCGCGCCTCGACCCCCTCGTCCTCGGCGCCCACGTCAAGCTGCTGGTCGTCGCGGGGTTGCTGCCCGCGCTCGGATCGTGTGTCTCGTGCGGGTCGATCGGCACGTTTCCGGGCTTCTCCGCGTCGCGTGGGGGCGTGCTGTGCGGAGACTGCTCGGCGGGCGCCGAGCCACTGAGCAGGCGCGGCTACGAGGCTCTCGCGGGCCTGTTGGGTCGTCCTCTTTCCGAGGCGCGGGGCGCCTGCCCCCCCGAGGCGGCCGAGGACGTCGAGCGGGTCGTGGGCCTCGTGCTCCGCGAGCATCTCGGAGTCACCCTTCGATCCGCCCTCAGCCCCGAGGTCTCGTCACGCCGCTGACGATCGGGAGCCCACCGTGTCCCACCAGACACTAGAGTCCTCGCCGAGAGATGAGCACGGATCCGCCCACCTTCCAGGAGGTCATCGCCCGCCTCGGCGACTACTGGTCCGAGGGGGGCTGCGTGGTGATGACGCCCTACCACACCGAGGTCGGAGCGGGCACGTTCAATCCGGCGACGTTCCTTCGCGCCCTGGGTCCGGAGCCGTGGCGCGTGGCCTACCTGGAGCCCTCGATCCGGCCGACCGACGGGCGCTACGGCGAGAATCCGTTCCGTCTGCAGCACTACTTCCAATACCAAGTGCTGCTGAAGCCGTCGCCCGACGACGCGCAGGATCTCTATCTCGCCTCGCTCGTCGCCCTTGGGGTCGACCCGGCCCAGCACGACATCCGGTTCGTCGAGGACGATTGGGAGGGGCCCACGCTCGGCGCGTGGGGGCTCGGCTGGGAGGTGTGGATGGACGGCATGGAGATCACCCAGTTCACCTACTTCCAGCAGGCCGGCGGGCTCGACCTGACCCCCATCTCGGTGGAGCTGACCTACGGCCTCGAGCGGATCGCGATGTATCTCCAGGGTGTGCGCTCGGTGTACGACCTCGACTGGGGAGGCGGCCTCACCTACGGACAGATCTACCGGGAGAGCGAGCGCCAGTGGAGCGCGTACAACTTCGAGGCCGCGGACACGGCCACGTTGTTCCGGCACTTCGAGGACCACGAGGCCGAGTGTCGGCGCGCCCTCGAGCGGGGGCTCGTGCTCCCGGCATACGATCAGGTTCTCAAGTGCAGCCACGCTTTCAACCTGCTCGACGCGCGCGGCGTCGTGAGCGTTACCGAGCGAGGCTCGTACATCTGGCGCGTCCGCGCCCTGGCGGCGGCCTGCGCCGCGGCCTACGGGGAGCGGCCCCGCGAGGAGAACGACGTGGTCGATGCCTGATCTGCTCCTCGAGATCGGGTGCGAGGAGCTACCGGGAATCGCGTGCCGAGAGGCCATCGAGCAGTGCCCGGCGCTCGTGCGCGACGCGCTCCGCGACGCCCGGTTAACATCCGGGGATGTCACGGTCTGGGTCTCTCCGCGGCGCATCGCGGTCGCCGTGGCCGACCTCTCGGACGAGCGCCCGGGGCGCACCCGGTCGAGCCGTGGGCCGTCGGAGTCGGCGGCGTACGAAGACGGCGAGCCATCGAAGGCCGCTCGGGGCTTCGCCCGGGGCCAGGGCGTTGCGGTCGAGGCTCTGGTGGTGCGTGAGCACGAGGGCCGTGCGTTCGTGTTCGCGGACGTCGAGGAGCCGGCCACGCCAGCCGCCGAGCTCGTGCCGGGAGTCGCCGCGGCGCTGGTCGACGGCCTTCGCTTCGGAAAGACCATGCGCTGGGGATCGGGAAGGGGCCTGCGCTTCTCGCGACCCGTGCGCTGGCTGGTGGCGAAGCTCGGCGGGCGGACCGTCGAGTTCGAGCTTCACGGCCTCAGGGCGGGCGAGATCACGCAGGGGCACCGCTTCCTCGGCGAGCCGGGCGCGATCGCGGACGCCGCCGACTACCGCGAGACGCTCCGCGGGCTCGGGGTCGTGGTCGATCACGATCAGCGCCGAGACGAGATCGTCGCGAGCCTCGACTCGGCCGCGGCCGCGGCGGGGGGGCGTTGGGAGGATCCCGGCAGCGCTCTGGACGAGGTGGTTTTCCTCGTGGAGCGCCCGAGCGTCATCGGCGGAGCGTTCGACGCGACGCATCTGCGTCTCCCGCGACGCGTTCTGGTGACCGCCATGCAGTCGCACCAGCGGTACTTCCCCCTGATCTCGGAGGACGGCGCGCTGATGCCGCGGTTCCTCGCCGTCAGCAACGGGGATCCGGCGCACGCCGAGCTCATCGCGCGCGGCAACGAGGACGTGCTGGAAGCGCGCCTTCAGGACGCGGCCTTCAGCTTCGACGTCGACCGGAAGGCAGGCCTCGCCGCGCTCGACGCGCGCCTTTCCGCGATCGTCTTCCATCAGCGCCTGGGCAGCATGGCGGACAAGCGAGATCGGCTGATCGAGGGCGTCGGTGCGCTCGCCGAGGCGGCCGGTGTTCCGGCGCTCGATCGCCACCGGGCGATCGAGGCCGCGCGGCTGGCGAAAGCGGACCAAGGTGCGGTGCTCGTGGCCGAGTTCTCGGAACTGGAGGGCTACGTCGCCGCCCAGTACGCGCTCCGCGAGGGCCACGATGCCGAGGTGGCCGCCGCGATGGCCGACCAGTATCTGCCGGACGGCCCGGAATCGCCGCTCCCGGGCAGCGTGGCGGGGGCCCTGCTGGCGGCCGCGGACAGGGTCGACAATCTGGTCGGCGCGTTCTTGGTCGACGAGGCCCCCACCGGGTCTCGTGATCCATATGGCCTGCGGCGTGCGGCGGCGGGGCTCGTGCGGATCCTGCTCGCGCACGGCTGGGACCTCTCGCTTTCCGCGGCACTGAGCGCCGCCGCGGCGAGACTTCGCCGCCAGGGCGCCGACCTCGTGTTCCACGATGGCGACGCGGTCACGGCCGTCACCGCCTTCGTCACCGACCGCCTGGCTCACCAGATGGCTGCGGAGGGCGTGGGGGCGGAGGCGGTCGCGGCGGCCGATGGCGCCGCGCTGGACTCGGTGGTGGTCGTGGCGGACTGGGCGCGCGGCGTCCAGAGCGCGGGCGCCGATCCTCGGTTCGTCGCGGCTTGGACCGCGTGCACCCGCCTGGCGAGGCTCGCGGCCCGCGCCGAGACCGATCAGGCGTTCAGCTCGGTGGGGGATCCGGGGGAGGATGCTCTTGCCGACGCCGTCGGGGCCGCCGGGCCGGCCATCGAGCGCGCGCGGGAGCGGCGCGACGTCGCGGGGGCTCTCGCCGCCGCGGGCTCCCTCGCCGAGCCGGTCGACAGGTTCTTCGAGGACGTCCTCGTCAACGCGGACGATCCGGCGGATCGGGCTCGGCGGTATGCGCTCGTGAGCCTGGCCGCGGCGACGCTGGCGCGCGCCGCGGACTTCAGCCGCCTCACCGAGGGGGGAGGGGTCCTGTGACGAGCACCGCCGGCAAACGCATCTACGCCTTCTCGGAGGGAGGTCGCGAGATGCGCGACCTCCTGGGCGGCAAGGGGGCCAACGTCGCCGAGATGACGCGCCTCGGTCTCCGGGTGCCCCCCGGCTTCACGATCACCACGAGCGCGTGCATGGAGTACCTCGATGGGGACCTGCGGTTCCCGGACGATCTGTCGGACGAGCTTGACAGCCACCTCACGGCGCTCGAGGAGCGGGCCGGGCGAGCGCTGGGCGACGACCAGGACCCCCTTCTGGTGTCGGTCCGGAGCGGCGGACGCGAGTCGATGCCGGGGATGATGGACACGGTGCTGAACCTCGGCCTCAACGACCGGAGCGTCGAGGGACTCGCGGAGCGCACCGGCAACCCGCGCCTCGCGCTGGACTCTTACCGGCGACTCATCCAGATGTACGCCGATGTCGTCGTCGGCGTGCCCCGGCAGCTCTTCGAGCGGGCCATGGAGAAGATGAGGGCCGACCGGGGAGCGCGGCAGGACGTCGATCTCGGCGCCGAGGATCTGCGCGAACTGGTCGCGACGTTCCGCTCGATCTACGCCCGCGAGAGCGGGAAGTCGTTCCCGCAGGACCCCCGCGCCCAGCTCGACGGGGCCATTCTCGCGGTCTTCGAGTCGTGGGACAACAGGCGCGCTCGAGACTACCGTCGCCTCCACCGCATTTCGCATCGGCTCGGCACGGCCGTCAACGTGCAGCAGATGGTCTTCGGCAACGCGGGCCCGCGATCGGCCACGGGGGTGGCGTTCACCCGGAACAACGCGACGGGCGCCGGCGGGACCCCGTTCGGCGACTTCTTGATGAACGCCCAGGGGGAGGACGTGGTGGCGGGCATCCGCAATCCGCGACCGTTGGCCGGGCTGCGGGACGAGCTCCCCGAGGCGTTCGACGAGCTCATGCGCAGCATGGCGACCCTCGAGCGCAGCTACCGCGACGTGCAGGACGTGGAGTTCACGATCGAGGACGGGCTCCTCTACATGCTGCAGACGCGCAACTGCCAGCGCACCGCTGCCGCCATGGTGCGGATCGCCGTCGACTTCGTGAGCGAGGGCTTGGTGTCCGAGGAGGAGTCGCTCCTCCGGCTCGTCGACCCGGACAAGGTGCATCAGCTTCTTCTGCCACAGCTCGACAGCCCGGCCGCGCCGGCGCCGGTGGCGGAGGGCGTCAACGCCTCTCCGGGTGCCGCGGCGGGAGCGGCGGTGTTCGACGCCGACGAGGCCGAGCGGCGGGCGGCGGCGGGAGAGGCCGTCGTCCTCGTGCGCGAGGAGACGACGCCCGACGACTTTCACGGGATGGTCGCGGCCGAGGGCATCCTGACCGCCCGCGGCGGCAAGACGAGCCACGCCGCGATCGTCGCGGTCGGGATGGGCACTCCGGCCGTCTGCGGCGCGTCCGACATCGTCATCGACGAGCGCGCGCGCATCATGCGCGTCGCCGAGCGCACGGTGATCGAGGGCCAGGAGATCACGATCGACGGGACCGGGGGCAAGGTGTTCATCGGCGCCGTCCCGCTCCTGCCCCCCGATCCCGCCAATCCGGCCCTCGGGCGCATCCTCGGATGGGCGGACCGGGCCAGGCGGCTCGCGGTACGAGCCAACGCCGACACGCCCGAGGACGCCGCCCTGGCGCGCGAGTTCGGCGCCGAGGGCATCGGCCTCTGCCGCACCGAGCACATGTTCCAGGGCGAGGAGCGCCTGCCGGTCGTCCGGCGCATGATCATGGCCGCCGACGCCGCCGGCCGGCGCGCGGCGCTGGACATCATCCGCCCGTTTCAGGAGTCCGATTTCGAGGGCATCTTCCGGGCGATGGCCGGTCTGCCCGTCACGATCCGGCTGCTCGACCCGCCGTTGCACGAGTTCCTGCCCGACCGCATCGAGCTCGTGGTCGCCGTGGAGCACGCGCGTGCGCTGGGCGACGTCGACGAGGTCGCCGAGCGTCAGCTTGTGCGCGTCGAGCAGCTCGCCGAGGTCAACCCGATGCTCGGAACGCGCGGCTGCCGCCTGGGCATCGAGCTGCCGGACATCTACCGCATGCAGACCGCGGCCATCGTCAGCGCCGCCTGCACAGTGCTGGACGAGACCGGCGAGGCGCCGCGCGTCGAGATCATGGTCCCACTGGTCGCGTTCGAGGAGGAGCTGCGGCTGCTGAGGGCCGAGATCGAGGATGTCGCCGCCGCGGTCATGAGCGAGCGGGGCATCGAGATCGACTACGCGGTCGGCACGATGATCGAGCTGCCGCGCGCCGCGCTGACGGCCGACCGCATCGCGAAGCACGCGGACTTCATCTCGTTCGGCACGAACGACCTCACCCAGACCACGCTGGGCTTCAGCAGGGATGACGCGGAGACGTCGTTCCTGTCGACCTATCTGCGTGAGGGCGTCATCATCGCCAACCCTTTCCAGACGATCGACACGGTGGGCGTCGGGCGGCTGGTGCGCGTTGCGGTGGCCGATGCCCGGTCGGTCTCGCCGGACATCAAGCTCGGGGTGTGCGGGGAACACGGCGGCGATCCGGACTCGGTCACCTTTTTCCATGACGAGGGCCTCGACTACGTGTCCTGCTCGCCGTTCCGCGTTCAGGCGGCTCGCATTGCGGCCGGCCGGGCGGCGCTCGCGGAGGGCTGAGCCCGTCCGGACCCGTTCTGCTGAGCGTCAGGCCGTGCGGATGACGCAGCGCCCCGTCCCTCGGCACGACTCGCACTCGTCGGCCTCGCCGGCCGCGTGGGCCAGGCAGTGCTCCGCGCGCGAGCGCACGACGTCCGCCATCAGCGGATGCAGGCCGAGCGGAGACGACACCAGGTAGCGCACGGCCGGGTGCCGCTCCGCGGCCTCGCGCGCGAGGGCCGGGATGTCCTGGCTCCAGTGGCGGCCGGGCAGGAGGAAGTACGGGCTGACGATGACGAGCTCGGCCCCCTGATCGACGCAGCGGTCGAAGGCGGTGCCGATGGAGGGCTCGGCCAGCTCCATGTGCGCCGGCTGGACGATGGGCCAACGGACCGACGCTCGGATCATCCTCGTCATCTCGACCAGCATCGCGTTGGACTCCTCGACGCGCGAGCCGTGGTCGACGACGACGAGGCCGATGTGGCGCGAGTCCGGGAGCTCGTGCGGGTGTACCATCACGGGGCGCCGTGAAAGGACGTCACGAGGAGTCAGCATACCCCCCGATCAGGCGTACAGGCTGGGGAGCCTCGGTGATGTGATCGAGCTGATCGTCGATGGCTGGGCCGTCGACCATCTCTCGTACGCGGACCGAAGCGGCGCCTCGGGCAGCGCGGGCCCGCCCGGTGCGCTCATCGCGTTGCGCCGGGGGCGGGAGCGCGAGTGGCTCTGCGTTCCCGATGACGCACGCCACTACTCGCATCGGGCGCTCGTCGCGCTCTTTCGCGAGCGCCCGCAGATCTGGAAGTACCGCACGTCCGAGGGGGCGGCGGCGGCGGCGGCCGACGCGACCCCGCCGGACGATTGGGCCGATGTCTCGGAGCCCTTTCCCGAGACCGCCGGGATCTCGGCCAAGAGCCTTCGCGGGGTCGAGGCCGTCAACCTCAGCCAAGCGGTCGGCGGAACGATCATCGCGCTGACGGCCATCGAGCGCTACGACACCGCCGCGCGCCTCAGGCTCCTCCTCGAGGACGCCGAGATCGACCTGAGGCGCGACCCCCGCCTGCTCGACGTCGTCGCGGTCGACGACCGGGCGCGCCTCTATCGCGTCGCGACCGTGGAGCAGGTGCGCGGGGCGGGTCTCGCGGAGGGGGAGATCATCATCGGGCCGGCTCCGCCGCGCGAGATCGCGCTCCTGACGGTGGTCATCGGCTCGTTGGGCGACCGAGACCACGGGACCGCGCCCATCGAGGGGCCGTGGGTGTTCCCCATCGTGTTGGGATCCCGGGGATGAACCCGGCGGCCGTCACGCGCGAGCCGGGCCTGGGGCCCAGGGCCGCGCGGGCCTCCGGCGCCGTGCGCGCCCGCCCGGAGGCCGCTCATGCCTACCGCACCGCCTTTCAGCGCGACCGCGACCGCATCATCCACTCCAAGGCGTTCCGCAGGCTAAAGCACAAGACGCAGGTCTTCGTGGCGCCCGAAGGGGACCACTACCGGACCCGGCTGACCCACACTCTCGAGGTGTCGGCGCTGGCCCGGACCGTCGCTCGGGCGCTCGCGCTCAACGAGGACCTTGCGGAGGCGATCGCCCTCGGCCACGATCTGGGCCACGCACCCTTCGGGCACGCCGGCGAGGAGGCGCTCGACGACATCGTTCGCGGTCGAGCCGGCCGGCGCTTCGAGCACAACGTTCAGAGCGTGCGCGTGGTCGATGTGCTCGAGCGGGACGGAGCGGGTCTCAACCTGACCGAGGACGTGCGCGACGGCATCCTTCATCACACCGGCGGCGGCTCGCCCGCGACGCTGGAGGGCCAGATCGTGCGTCTGCTCGATCGCGTCGCGTACGTCAACCACGACATCGAGGACGCGCTTCTGGCGGGAGTCATCGCCGCGGACGATCTGCCGGAGGACTGCGTCGCGGTTCTGGGCGAGACGAGCAGCGAGCGTCTCACGACCCTGGTGGGAGACGTGGTCGCGCAGAGCGCGAGCGGCGACGAGATCCGCCAGTCCCGCGAGGTCGGAATGGCCTTCGGCCGCCTGCGTGCCTTCATGTTCAGGAGCGTCTATCTGGCCCCTCCTGCGAGCGAGGAGGCCGCTCGTGCGCGGCGGGTGGTGCAGGCGCTCTTCGAGCACTATCTGGAGAGCCCGGACGACCTTCCGGCGTCGCCGGAGCACGATCCTCTGAGCCGCGTCACGGACTTTGTCTCGGGCATGACGGATCGCTATGCCCTTCGCGCCTACAGCGATCTCTTCCTTCCCCGCGAGGGCCCGGGCTCGTCATGGCGCTGATCGCCGAACGCAGCGTCGAGGAGGTCCGGGCGGCCGCCGACCTGGTCGAGCTGATCCGGGGGCGGGTCGACCTCGTGCGCCGAGGCGGGCGCTGGTGGGGCCGGTGTCCTTTCCACGAGGAGCGCACCCCGTCGTTCTGCCTCATTCCGCCCGAGAACACGACGTACTACTGCCACGGCTGCGGCGCCAGCGGCGACGCCATCGCCTGGATGCAGGATCAGGAGGGCGCCGCCGGCTTCGTGGAGGCCATCGAGGGTCTCGCGGAGCGTTTCGGGGTCAACCTCAGCTATCAGGAGGAGTCCTCCGACGAGCGCGCCGAGCGGGCGGCGACCGAACGGCGCCGCGAGCTCCTCGCTCGGGCCGCAACCTTCTACGCCGAGTACCTCTGGCGCGGGGACGACGCGGCGCCAGCCCGCGAGTACCTCGCCGGGCGCGGCTTCGACGAGGCTCTCTGCCGGCGGTTCGGGGTGGGCTACGCGCCCGGGTCGGGCGATGCCCTCGCGGGCCGGGCGCTTCGCCAGGGCTTCACCCGGCAGCAGCTGTCCGACGCGGGCCTCGCCCGCCTGGGCGGTGGGCGCGCCACGGACTTCTTCGCGGCGCGCATCATGTTCCCGATCGCCGACGGCCGGGGCCGCGTGCAGGGTTTCGGCGGCCGAACCTTGGACCCCGGCGAGCGGGCGAAGTACGTCAACTCGCCCGAGGGGGAGGCGTTCCGCAAGCGCCGCCTGCTGTTCGGGCTCGCGTCCGCGCGCGAGGCCGCGGCGAGGGCCGGCGGCATCGTGGTCGCCGAGGGGTACACCGATGTCCTCGGCTTGGCGGCGGCCGGCATCGACGCCGCCGTGGCGTGCATGGGCACGAGCCTCACTTCGGACCAGCTCCGCCTGCTCGCGCGGTCGACGTCGGAGGTACGGCTCTGCTTCGATGCGGACCCCGCGGGGGAGGAGGCCGCCTGGCGGACCGTCGAGGCGGCGGCCGGCATACCCCTCCGCCTCTCCGCGGTGCAACTGCCCCACGGCCGGGACCCCGGAGACCTCGCGGCCGACGCCGACGGCCGCGTAGAGCTCGTCCGCGCGGTCGACGCGAGCGAACCTCTGCTAGCTTCCCTGATCCGCTCGCGCGCCGCGCGAGCAGGGGAATCCGCCCGAGCGCGGGATGACGCGGTTGCCGACATTGCCGGCCTGCTCGAGCGTTTTCCCGACTCTGTCGAGAAGGATGAGGGGGTTCGGTTGGCGGCAGGTTTGCTCCGACTGTCGCAGGGGATGGAGCGGCGCCTGCTCGACGGGTTCCTCGTCGGCGCGCGCGAGACGACCCATCGGGGGAAAGCGGCGGATGGCGAGCCGCAGAGCCCACGGGCGGCGCGGGAGCAGCGCCTCCTCGCACTCGCGCTGGCCGACGAGCGCGGCGAGGCGCGGCAGATGCTCGACAGCCTTCCCGAAGGCGCGTTTGAGGAGCCCGCTCACCGAGAGGCGTTTCGACGCCTGCGCGACGGAGTGCCGCCCGAGAGTTGGCCTGCCGAGGACGGGAAGCTCCTCATCCAGCTCCGGGTGGCTGTGGCGGATGCGCCGCCCGGAGACGACGAGCTCTCCGAGGCCGTCTACCGCCTTCAGGAGGATCTGCTCCAGCGGCGCGTCCACGTGCTCCGCGAGCAGGGCGACGACGCAGAGCTCATGCGTGCGCTGGATCTCCTGGCACGGGTTCGCGAGCGACTGCGGAGCGTCGGATGAGCACCGAGGTCTCGGTCGGGGGGATCGAGGCGGTCCAAGCGCTCTTGGACGAGGGGCGTCAGGCGGGTGCCGTGGCGCTCTCGCGAGTCGCCGACGTCGTCGACGCCGCCGAGCTGTCCGAGGATCAGCAGGAGCGCCTGCTGCAGTTGCTGGCCGAGATGAGCGTGGAGGTCCTCGGCGACGAGGTCGAGCCGCCCGCTCCCGAGCGGCCCCGACTCGACCTGACGGTCAAGAGCCACTCCACCGACCCCGTGCGCATGTACCTGCGCGAGATCGGGCGCGTCACGTTGCTCACCGCGGCCGAGGAAGTGTCGCTCGCCAAGCGCATCGAGCGCAATGACGTGGCGGCCAAGTCCACCCTCATCGAGGCCAACCTACGGCTCGTCGTCTCGGTCGCCAAGCGCTATGTCGGGCGGGGACTGTCCTTCCTCGACCTCATCCAGGAGGGCAACCTGGGCCTCATCCGCGCGGTCGAGAAGTTCGACTACCGCAAGGGCTACAAGTTCTCGACCTACGCCACCTGGTGGATCCGGCAGGCCATCACGCGGGCCATCGCCGACCAGGCGCGCACGATCCGCGTCCCGGTGCACATGGTCGAGACCATCAACCGACTCAGCCGCATCCAGCGGCAGCTCCTTCAGGAGTTGGGCCGAGAGCCCACCGTGGAGGAGCTGGCGGAGGAGATGGACATAGGGCCGGAGCGCGTGCGCGAGATCCAGAAGGTGGCCCGTGAGCCCATCTCGCTCGAGATACCGGTCGGCGAGGACGAGGACTCTCAGCTTGGCGACCTGGTGGAGGACGGTGCCATTCTCGGACCGGCCGAGCAAGTGGCGGGCCTGGCGCGGCGATCGGAGCTCGACGGCGTGCTGGGCTCCCTCTCGGACCGCGAGCGCAAGGTCATCGAGCTGCGCTTCGGCCTGCGCGGTGAGGAACCGCGGACGCTCGAGGAGGTCGGTCGGCGCTTCGGCGTCACACGCGAGCGCATTCGGCAGATCGAGGCCCGGTCGCTGGCCAAGCTCGAGGGCTACCGCGACTGCCAGC
Organism: Miltoncostaeaceae bacterium; assembly: GCA_030598075.1. Taxonomy (GTDB): domain Bacteria; phylum Actinomycetota; class Thermoleophilia; order Miltoncostaeales; family Miltoncostaeaceae; genus JARFPS01. The sequence continues at coordinate 21,107 of JAUVQP010000001.1, forward strand.
CGCTGCGCGAGTTTCTGGACTAGAGGGGGCCCCCATCCGACTGGGCGCCGGGGCCCGGGTCGCTCGATGCTCGTTCGCCGATCACCGACGCGGCTTCAGCGCGCCGCTCGGCGTCTCCGAGCCGTAGCGCGCATCGCGCGCTCAACCGGTGCTGGCCCGCCCCCGGCTCCGGGCAGCGCGGGGCGGGGCCGATCCACACGAGCGTGGGCGCCGGGCCGAGCATGGCGGCGCGCTGAAGCCACACCAGCAGGCGACTGAGAGCGAGCGCACCGGCGCTGACGCCGTCGGGGGAGCCGCGGGAGCGGACGTAGGCACGGTGTGCCGCCAGGCACGCGGCGAGCGTCAGGGCGTCCGGCGCACCCTCGTGGTCGAGGTCGAGCTCGCCGAGAATGGCGGCGCCGTCGTCGACGGACTCTCCGTCCGGTGTTCGCGCGAGCGCCGGGTGGAGCTTCGTGAGCTGCCCCGCCAAGCCGAGCCCGATGGCCTCGGCCGCCGCCCGGAGCTCCGCCGAGAGCTCGTCGATGCCGCTCTGGTGCTCGTCCGTGAGCCCGAGCGGCATCGCTCAAGAGCCTTCGGCGTCAGAACCCGCCTCACGACGACGGTCCACGGGCAGCGTCGCGCTGTGAGCGGCCGCGATGCGGTGTCCTCGCTCGGGGCGACGCGCTCCGGCATCGCGCCCGCCCCGCGTCCTGACCTCGCTCGGTGATCGAGGCCGCCGCCCGCGTCTCATTCTGAAACAGGCTCCTAGTCGGCCGCGGGCGCGTCGGCCGGCGCCCCCTCGGACGGATCGCTTGCGGGCGGCGCCTCCGTGAAGACGAACTCCTCGGCGTCCCCGCCGATCCGGTCCTTCAAGAGCCAGTAGGCCAGCGCGGCCAAGGCGATCAGCAGGATCAGCTTTTTCATGACGTCATCCCGTTCTTTGCAGCGATGAGCAACGTTGGGTGCAAACTATCGCATCGCCGTCGGAACCTCGCCCTTCTCAGCGTGGTAGATCGCGCGGATCGGCGACCCGCAACAGCAACTTTCCGGAGGTGCTGTTGGAGTCGAGGAGCCGGTGAGCGTCGCCGGCTCGCTCGAGGGGCATGACCCGGTCGATCCGTGGTCGGAGCACTCCGCTCGCCAGCAGCGGCAGGCCCCAGCCACCGAACTGCGACACCAGGCGCGCCTTCTCGTCGTGGCCAAGCGGGCGCAGCAGGGACCCGACGACGGTCGCGCCCAGTCGCATGAGTGCCGCCAGGTCCACTGACGCGCGACCGCCCCCGAGCAGGCCCACGACGGAGATCCGTCCGCCCGGCGCGAGGGAGGCCACCGTCTCGTCCCAATAGGACGCCCCGACGAGGTCCAGAACCACGTCGGCTCCGCCCCCGAGCGCCTCGATCGTGCGCGCGGCGAAGAGCCCGTCCGCCTCCACGAGGATCGGCACGGCTCCGAGCCCACGCACGACCGAGCGCTTCGCCGCCGTGCGCACCGTGCCCGCGACCGTTGCCCCGCGGGCCCGCGCGATCTGGATCGCCGCCGTGCCGACGCCCGACGCGGCTGCGTGGATCAACACGCGCCGCTTCGGCGCCACCGGGGTGAGCTGCGCCAGCGTCCTGAACGCGGTCAGGAAGGCCTCGGGGACGCCGGCCGCCTCGAGGAGTGAGAGGCCCGCGGGGACGGGGAGGGTGTGCGCGGCGGGGACGACCACGAGCTCGGCGTAGCCGCCTCCGGCGAGCAGGGCCATCGCGGGGTCCCCGACGCTCCAGGCGTCGACCCTCTCTCCGACGGCCACCACCACGCCCGCGACCTCGAGACCGATGATCTCGCTGGCCCCGGGGGGCGGGGGGTAGAGCCCCTCGCGCTGAAGGAGGTCCGCGCGGTTGACCCCGGCCGCCACGACGCGGACGAGAAGGTCGTCCGGCCCCGGCGTGGGGTCGGCCAATTCCTGCAGCCGCAGGACCTCCGGCCCGCCGGGCTCGGCCGCGACGATTGCCCTCATCCGCCGCGCGCCCGGTTGATGACGATCGCCACGATCACGCCGACCGCCGCGCCGACGGCCGTGGCGGCGGGCGATCCCGTCGCGAAGGCCGCCACCGTCCCGACGGCAAGGCCGAAGGCCGCGCCGTAGGAGGCCCAGGTCAGCCGCCGCATCGCGTTGGGACGGCGGGAACTCACCGTCGCCGAGGATAGCGTGGACGATCGCCGACCGCGCCCCGATCCACGGGCGGGCGCCGGGCGCCGGGCGCGGGTGCCCGCACGAACAGCCTCGCCGAGGACGTGATCGGCCTCCGACTCACTCTGCGGGGGATCACAGAGCCATCGAGAGTTGACCAGGATTGGGCCTCCGGATAGCTTGGCGGCGAGGCAATGGCCACCGAAGGCGAATCGTTGAGGCTACGCCACCGGCGAGCGATCTTGGGAGGCGTCACCCTCGCGGTCGCCTTGAGCCTGCCGTTGGCCGACGCGGGCGCCTTCGGAACACCGGATATTCCAGCCAACCTCCCCTTCGGGCCGCAGAACCGCGAGCACGAACGCATGACGCGTGCCGCCCTCGCCTGCCCACCGGGAACGCCCTCGGACGGGACCTGCTTCGAGCCGCTCTCGATCGACCAACTGGCGGGCAAGAAGCGCACCAACGGCGGTGTGGGTGCCCCCGACTTCCCGCCGCCGGACAAGTGGTACACCCACTGCGACGACGCCGACTACGTCAACGCGGGTCTCTATCCGGGCGTGGCCACCTACCCGGTAACGCGGGCGGACGCCAGCAAACGGCTGCGCAGGTGCCGCAAAGAGCTCGTCACGCGGTTCAAGCAGGGGCTCAGGGCGGCGCCCGCCCTGCTCGACGCGGCCGGCCGGATCAAGCCGGGCGACGTCGACATCACCCCGAGCTGCACCTTCCTCGGGGGCTTCAGCGGGGCGGCGAAGTGCAACGTGTTCGACGGTTTCGGCCGCTCCCTGCACGGCGTTCAGGACTTCTACTCGCACTCGAACTGGTCCGACGGACGGGTGCCCCGCCACCTTGTGACGACGGCCAACCCGCCGGGCCTCGCCCGGCGCACGATCACCCCGTTTCTCGACCTCCGGCAAACGAGTGCGCCGGCGATCCCGAATGAGCTCAGCACGGGCTGCTTCAGCCTTTTCGAGAAGAACCTCAGACGCAGCGACGGATGCATAGTGGGTGGGAGGCGCAGTAAGAGCAGGGCCGGCAAGATAATCGGCGGGGTTCGGCGCGTCGTTCATGCCAACTTGCAGAAGGACGCCGGCATGATCGACCCGGCAACCGGGGCGGCGACCGCCCCGCAGACGCGCCGCGGCAAGGTGGGAACCAACTTCGCCAACGCCGTGAGGCTCACCATCGCCGACACGCAACGCCAGTGGAGCGACCTCCGCTCCGAGTTGGTTCGGCTCAACGGCCCACGAAACGGGAACCTCATGATCTGCGCGCTCACGCGCGACGACCCGGTGCGCGACTGCCAAGGGCGCAAGCTCGCGATCGTCGTCGACAGCTCCGGCTCCAACACGAGCACCGACCCGAGCAACCTGCGAATCGCGGCCGCCATGCGGTTCAACCAAAACCTCATCTCGCAGGCCGAGGCAGGCCCCGGCGGCGTTCCCGACCGCAGCGCGGTGGTCGACTTCGACTCGAGCGCCTCGGTGATCTCGCCGCTTGCCGACCCCGACGCGGCGAGCTTCGGCGGCATCGACTCCAGCGGCGGCACCAACATCGCCTCGGGCGTCGACGCGGCCGTCGCGGAGCTCACGAAGGATCCTGCCGACCCCACCGCGAACCGGAGCGGCATCGTCATACTGACGGACGGCCAGGACTCCGATCGCGCGGCGCTCATCGCCGCCATCGGGCGGGCCACCGGGTTGGGCATCCGCATCAGCGAGGGCTTCCTCCGGCCGCCGGCGAATCCGGTGCCGGCGAGCGCGAGCGAGTTCCAGGTCGACGACGCGCCCCCGGACCTCGTGGCGGCCATCCTGGCCTCGGGCGGCTTCTTCGGCGTGATCGACTCCGCCGAGTCGCAGGCGGCCTTCGTCAGCGTCGTCGAGGCGCGCGGAGCCACCGCCCTCGACGATCCGGACGGGCCCGGCGACGGCGGTCGGCTCGCCGACGGCGTCGGCGTCACGGCTCTCGCCGAGAACGGTCGGACCGACACCTTCGCCTTCGAGGCCTCGCGAGGCCGCGTCCTCGACGTCTCGGTGGCGTCGCTGTCCGGCCAGCCGCTCCGGGCGCGCGTGAGAGACGTCCGCACCGGCAAGTTGGTGGGCCGGGGGTCGGCGAGCGGCACGACGCCGGCTGAGATCAGGGCGCGTCCCCGCCGGGCGTCGTCGCTGGAGGTCCACGTGATCGGCGGTGGAGCCGGCGGGCCGTACGAGGTGAGCGTCGCCGAACAGGGTGTCGACCTCCCCGGCACCCGCAGGCGCAACACTCTGCGCTGCGGAGACGTTCCCACGTTCGTCGACGCCCGAGGCGGCAACGACCTCGTGACCTGCGGGTCGGGCGACGACATGATCGTCGGCGGGCGCGGTCGCGACACGCTGCGGGGCCGCGACGGCGATGACATCTTCCAAATCCGCAACTCCGATCTGCACCGAGGCACCGAGCGCATCAACGGCGGCGCAGGCACCGACCTCGTCGAGTTCTCCGGCCGGCTCCGGGCGGGAAGCACACGCTGCGTGCCGGGGCGGCAGGTCGCCTTCCGGCAGGGGGCGGCGCGATGGGTCATTCAGAACGTCGAGCGCATCACCTTCGCGGGGCGGCCCTGCTGACCGCTTGACGATCTGGCCCCGGCCGGAGCAGAAGAGGGATCATGGCCTTGGGCGTCGGCCCCGAGGCGGCGCCGGTCTCGACGTGCGCGCGGGAGATCGCGCCTGCGGGCCCTATCCGGATGCGCTGAGCGCCAGGGTCTCGCCGTCAGCGGGCACGTGGACGCGATCGCCCACGCCCGCCGCGTCGGCCGCGTCGCGCACCGCGGCACGCGGCTCGACGCAGTGGTTGATCGCCTCCATGTGAACCGCGATGACGAGGGCGTCCGGCGCGGCCTCGGCGACGGCCACGACATCGGCCGCGTTCATCGTGATCGGCTCCGTACCGACGAACTGAGGGGCCCCCGCGTTGACGACGATCACATCGGGCCGGTGCCCCTCGATGATCTCCGCCACGTCGTCGCACCATACGCTGTCGCCCGCGACGTAGAGAGTCGGGCAGCCGTCGGCGGCCAGCACGAGGCCGAGCACGGGGCCCATCTCCCTCGCGATGGCACCGTGCCCGTGCTGTCCCCAGGTCGGCGTGACGGTCAGCGCTCCGATCATGGTGGGCTCCGCGAGGGGCTGCGGACGAAGTCCCGCCCGGCTGAGGGCCGGCGCCTCCCGCTCCTGGCAGAGCACCGGCGGCCCGCCGACGAGCGCTGTGGCGCCCTCCCGGTCGAGGTGGTCGGGGTGCAGGTGCGTCACGACAGCGGCGTCCAGGTCCGCGACCAGCGACGCGGCCGACATCGGAAGGTCGACCAGCGGGTTGGGAACCTGGTTCGGTGTCTCCGGGATCGCGGGCTGCGAGCGGGCCGGCCCGAGCATCGGGTCGATCAGCAGCCGGGTGTCGGCCATGGCGACGTGGAGCGTGGCGTGCCGGGCGAGGGTCAGGCGGAGCTCGGACATGGGCGACCGCAGGGACGGGGGAGGGGCCGGCGTCCATCATCGCAGGACGGCCGGAGCGTCGCCCCCGGCGGACGGGTTCGCGCGGCGGGTTTCCCGCCGAGGCCCGGGCGGTGCGCACGGATGGCGCCAACGGCGAGCGGCGCGAGTATGGGAGTTACCGCACGACGTGCGTCCGCTCGAAGGCGAGAAAGCCATGGCGGACCCGAGCGAGAAGCTTGCTCTGGCGGACCGGCGTCGCGATTCCCCGAGTGGCGGTCACGCGGGCGCTGGCCGGCGAAGGCACTGAAGGTGAGGGGGGATGCATGACTCGACCGGAGAAACAGCTCAGCATCGAGGAGATCTGCGCTGAGCTCCACGACAAGAACGTGGAGGACGTCTCACTCGGGATCACGTGGTCCACGTCGATCGACGAGCAGGTGCTCGGGCTCCTCTGCGGCGGGATTCCGGTCGAGGAGGCCGCTGCGCAGCTGGGCGTGAGCGTCCGGGACGCCAGGGCCTCGTACGAGCGGCTGAGGGAGCAGGTCGTGCAGCGACGGTGGACCGAGGATCGGCGCAAGGAGTCGGCCTGACCGATCTCGCTCGCGCGCGCCCTCGACGTGCGCCGCGGACTCGGCCGCGCGATCAGCCTCGGCGCGGTGGAAGGGGAGGCGCGGCCTCGGGCGCCTACGCGCTCCGGCACTCGGGTGGTGTAGCCTCGCGCCAGTCCTGAGGACGGCTGCGTGATCGGCGCGTGCTCCTCACATGCGGCGCAGCCGTCCCGCTTCCCCGGGCAGTCGACACCATCGAGTGGGGTGTGCCCATGGCGAGCTATGTCATCGAGACCGACGGGCTCACCAAGCAATGGGGCGATCTGGTTGCGGTCAACGAGTTGACCATCGCGATCGAGCGAGGCGAGTGCTACGCCTTCCTCGGTCGCAACGGCTCCGGGAAATCGACGACCGCGCGAATGCTGCTGGACTTCATTCGCCCGACGCGCGGGTCCGCGCGCGTGCTCGGAGGGTCGGGCGCGGACCCGGCGGTGCGCGCCCGGGTCGGCTATCTGCCCGGCGATCTCAACCTCGCGAGATCGATGACCGGTCGCGACGCGATCGAGTTCTTCGGATCGCTCGGCCCCGCGCCGGATCGGTCGGTGGTCGACTCGCTGGTCGAGCGGTTCGCTCTCGATCCCTCGCGGCCGGTGCATGAGCTGAGCACGGGCAACCGGCGGAAGGTCGGCCTGGTGCTGGCCTTCATGGGCGACCCGGAGCTGCTCATCCTCGACGAGCCGACGAGTGGTCTGGACCCCGTGCTCCAAGAGGAGTTCCGTGACCTCGTCGCAGAGAGGAAGGCCGCCGGCGTCACCATTTGGCTCACGTCCCACGTCATGGCGGAGGTCGAGCGGGTCGCCGATCGCGTGGGGCTCATCGGGGACGGAAAGCTGGCCCGGGAGCTCACGATGGCCGACCTGCGGCGCCAGAGCACCGGGCGCATCGTGTTCAGCTTCGACGGCCCCCGTCCGGCGTCGGCCTTCTCCGAGCTGCCGGGTGTCACGAGCGCCGAGGCCGAGGGCAGCGACGTGGCGGTCACCGTCGACGGGTCGACGGCCGCGGTGCTCCGCAAGGCGGGGGAGATGGGGGCGAGCGCCGTCCAGACGGAGCGGCGCGACCTCGACGACATCTTCCTCGAGCTCTTCGAGCACACGCAGTCATGAACGCCGGCCGCGTGGCCCACATCTATCGGCAGTGGTTTCGGGCCCGGCTTCTCTCCACGATCGCGTGGGCCGTCGGCCTGATCGCGGTGGTAACGCTGACGGCCGCGTTCTACCCCTCGCTGAAAGACATCTTCAACAACGTCGGGCAGGGCAGCGGCCTCGAGTCCTTCCTCGGCCTCTCCGGAGCTATCGATCCCTCGTCGCCGCTCGGCTTCCTCTGGTCCAACCTCTACTCCAACATCGTCCCGTGGATCATGATGGCGCTTGGCATCGCAATCGGTGCCGCGGCCATCGCCGGCGACGAAGAGAAGGGCACGCTCGAGTACCTGCTATCGAGGCCGGCTCAGCGCGCAGAGGTGGTCGTCGCCCGTTTTGCGGTCCTGCTAACGGTCCTCCTCCTGGTCGCTCTGGTCGTGGGCATCGCTCTCGCCGCGGTGGCCCCGCTGTTCGAGCTGACGACGGCCACCACGACGACCGCGGCCGACGGCGCGAGCGTCACCAACCCGGGCGTGTCGGTCGGAGACATCGCGGCCGGCACGTTCGCCGCCCTGGCCGTCGGCATCGGCACCGGCTCGATCGCCTTCCTCCTCGGGGCGGCCATCGGTCGGCACGGCGTGGCGGTCGGCGTGACGTCGGGGTACGCGATCGCGGGGTACCTGCTCTACACGCTCTCGAACGTCACCGGCAGCCTCGGGTTCCTAACCTGGATCTCACCCTGGCGCTGGTACGTGCACGACGCCATGCTCATCACGGGGCTCGACTGGGATGTGCTGCTCCCGTTCGGGCTCGCGACGATCTGCTTTGCCGCAGGCTGGTTTTTCTTCCAGCGGCGAGATCTTCGAAGCTAGTGCCGTGTCAGGGAACCATGGCGTGTTCTGGCCGCGAAAACCCCGCGGGGCAAGGACGCAGCGTCATAGCCATGGTTGAGCCCATGGCTATGACCGAGGACACCGCATCCGCGATGGTTTGCAGCGAGGAAGAACGGGGCAAAGGTTTCCTGACACGGCACTAGGGACGTGCGCGAGCGCCCCCAGCCCCCCTTTGACTTAAGGGCGCATTCCGCTCGGGGAGCCCCCGCATCGCCGGACGGCCCGGTCGTCCGCGCGGAGCGGGCATCTCATACGCGCCATGGGGCCAGCCCACAACGACAGGCACCGGGGGGGGGTCGCATTCGCACAGAAGGGAAACGGCGGCGATACCTACAGCGGCTGTCTCACGGAAGGCGGCGGGGGATGTGCACCGTGGGCGCGGTTGACCCCGGCTCCGGAGCGTCCGACAATGCGGCGATCCTCATGAGACGCGCTGTCTTCATCGGATCGCTGATAGCCAGGGTCGTGGTGGCCGCGGGGTCCGCCGGCGCTGCGGTCGGCGCCGAGGCGGTCTTCTCCGACCCGAAATGGATCTTCGATCCCGAGGGGAACAACTTCACGCGCGGTGCCTATGCCTGCGGGCTCACCGGTGAGGGGTGCGCGGACGGGGGCTCCATCGCCGAGCAGGCCACGTACTGGTGCAAGACCCCTCGGATCGACTCAGGACTACTGCCGGACGGCAGCCCGCGCCCCCTGTGGGTGCGCAACGCCGGCCCCGCGGTGAGCTTCGACAGGTTCGATCCGGCCAGGACGCTCGTCCGCCCGGCCGGGGCCGACGAGCTCTGGAGGGGCCACAACCTCGTAAACCTCGACAAGTCGGGAAAGGGCAGCCAGTTCGGCCCGGCGATGGTCTTCTCGCAGATCGTGTGCCTGAGCGACGAGGTCACGGCGGTGCGCGGCAGCATCTCCATCAACGCTGACAAGGACACCGTCGGACGCGAGACCAGCCGGAACTTCGCAAATGTGCTCGGAGGTGGCTACGTCCCGGTGCACGCGCGCCTCCTGGGCACCTTCAAGGTCGAGGCGAAGCTACGACAGGCTGGCGATGCCCGGCCGTGGGAGGCGGAGATCAGCGGACTCCGCACGAACGGGGCCAAGTTCTCCGGCGCCGGCCTGTTCCGGGTGACGCTAAAACGGAAGAAGGATCGGCTGACGGCGGACGAGACCCTGGCGATTCGTTTCAGGGTGGAGCGACGCGGGCGCCGGGGCCGTGGAGCCAGCCTGGCCCACTTCGCCCTGCGCAAGAAACGGTCCCTGCTCCTTGATTCGCGGTTCGACGGCTGGGCCGTTGTGCAAATTCGGGTCACCGGAGGCAACGCTTTCGGCCGTAGCTGCCGCGGGCAGTACGGCCGGCTCCAGGTGTTCGACACCCTGTCGAGCGATGGTGCCCCTGCCCCTATCGGGCGCTTACCGCGCCGCGGCGACAGGCGACGCGATATCGACCGCGTCATCATTGCGGTCTGCGGGATCCGCGCTCAGACGTGGACAGCCGAGAGGAACTTGCGCGGCCGCAGCCGGGTCAAGTTCTTCGCGACCGGCCTCAGAAGGTAGCCGCCGACTCCGCTCACCGGTTGATCTCGACCAGCAGCACCCAGGCCCCGTCGACTGCCATGAGATACGACAGTGTGATCGCGCCGGCGAACACGTAGAGGCCGTCGGAGAACCCCACGGCGAGCATCGCCCCCGCAACGAGATACGCCGCCGCGATCAACTGCCCGAAGAGAAGGCGAGAGACGAACAAGGCCCGCGTTCCCGGAGGAATCGCCCCCCGGCCGGCAAGGGCGGCCCAGCTCGTTGCCATCCACGCAAGCGCACCTGCGAGGAGTACCCATAGCCCAGTCAGCCAGCGGGGCTGGTTGGGCACCAGGAGCAGTGACGAGGCGAGGAGCACGACGCCGAACATCGCAAGGGTCTCGATCGCGCGCTCGGGCAGCCCGCGGTATCGGAGCACTCGGTCGAGGTTGATCGACACCCCGATGAAGAGCAGGCTGAGCGGTGCGGCGGCAGCGCCGACGTTCGCAGCAAGATAGTGAACCGCCCCGGGTTTCACGCAGGCTGTTTGGCTTGAGTCTCGGCCACCTCGGCCACCTCGGCCACCTCGGCTGACTCGTGTTGACGGTAGTAGTTGGCCTCGAACTCGGCCGGCGGGATGCGGCCGAGTTCATGAAAGAGCCGGCGGTGGTTGAACCAGTCGATCCACTC
>JAUVQP010000062.1 GCA_030598075.1 Miltoncostaeaceae bacterium
TGGGGCGGAGCGCCGGACGGCGACGACGCTGGCGATCGCAGCCGGCGTTCCATCCTCCGCCCATCGCGCCAACGTCGAAAGCACCGTACGCATTCAGCTTCCCCCGCCCTCCGTAGAGTGGTCAGTCTACGGGCGACGGCTCGTCGGGGTCAACGCGGACCGTGCATCACGCCACACGGACCGCCCCACCGGCGTCTGGGCTAGTGTGAGCGTGTGGTCAAGCCCCTCGACGCCGACGCGCTACGGGTGGGGCTCGAGCGGCACAGCTACCTCGCCGATCGCGGTCTGGCGGTGTCCCTCGGGCTGGCGATGGCCCTGCACCGCCCGCTGCTGGTCGAAGGCGAGCCGGGCGTCGGCAAGACGGAACTCGCCCGGACGGCCGCCAAGATGCTCTCGGCCGAGCTGATCCGACTGACGTGCTACGAGGGCATCGACGCGGCGAACGCGCTGTACGAGTGGAACTACCCCCGGCAACTGCTTCACGCCCGGGCCGCCCAGGACGGGAACGTCCCCGGGCGGGTGGCCGAGCTCTACGCTCCTGAGTTCCTCTCGGAGCGCCCCATTCTGCGCGCCGTGAGGCAGGGCTCGAAGGCCGTCCTGCTGGTCGACGAGATCGACCGGGCCGACGAGGAGTTCGAGGCCTTCCTGCTCGAGGTGCTCGCCGATCACGCGGTGACCATCCCCGAGATCGGCACCATCACCGCGCCCTCGCCCCCGCTGGTGATCCTCACGTCCAACCGCACGCGGGAGTTGCACGACGCGCTCGTGCGGCGGTGCCTCTACCACTGGATCGACTACCCGGACGCGGAGCGCGAGGTCGCGATCATCCGCACCCGCGCCCCCGAGGTGGGCGACGGCCTGGCCCGCTCCGTCGCAGACGCCGTCCGCCGGCTCCGCGGGCTCGACCTGACCAAGCCGCCGGGCCCCGCCGAGGCCATCGACTGGGCGCGCGCGATCACCCTCCTCGGGGCGGACGGCGTGTACGGAGAGGCCGCGGCGGCCACCATCGGCACGGCGGTGAAAAACCGCGACGACCTCGATCGCGTTCGTCGCGAGATGCCGGACGTCCTTGGCGCCTAGTGCCCCGCCGGGGAGCGTTGGCGTGCTCCGCCCGCGAAAACCCCGCGGGGCAAGGACGCAGCGTCATCGGCATGGTCGAGCCCATGGCGATCACCGAGGACAGAGCAGCCGCGGAGGCTTGCAGCGAGGCGGTGCGGGGTGAGCGCTTCCCGGCGGGGTACCAGCGTCCTCGATCCCGTGGTCGCGTTGGGGGCGGCGCTGCGCGAGGAGGGCGTCCCGACCACGACCGAGCGACTCGTCGGTTTCGCGCGCGCCGCCGAGTTGCTGCCGCCCGCCGACCTCTACTGGGCGGGCCGCGCGACGCTGGTCAGCTCGCGGGCCGAGATCGCGGCCTTCGACACTGCCTTTCTGACGGTCTTCGGCGACCGACCGCTCGAGGTGGAGGCGCCGCGGACCGAACGCCTTGCCGTGTCGCTTACTCCCGCGGTGAGCGGGACCATGTCGCTGGAGATGCCCGCCGACAGCGAGGTCGGCGTCGCCAGCGCGACCGAGGTGCTGCGCAGGAAGAGCTTCGCCGAGTGCACCCCCGACGAGCTTGCGGAGATCGCGCTCCTGGTGCGTCGACTGAGAATCGAGATGCCGCGGCGGCGCAGCCGACGGCGTGGCCCGGCGCGCGCGGGCGAACCCGACCTGCGCCGCACCTTTCGACTGGCGCTGCAGACCGGCGGGGAGCCCATCCGACGGGCCTTCCGCGCGCGACGCGTCACCCGCCGCCGGCTGCTGCTGCTGCTCGACGTGTCCGGCTCCATGGCGGCCTACTCGCGCGGCTTGATGCTGTTCGCTCACGCCGCGATGCGGGCCGAGCCGCGCTGGAACGCTTTCGCCTTCGGAACGCGGCTCACACGCCTGAGCGAGCCGCTCAGCGCCCCGGCCGCCCACGAGGCGCTCGAGCGAGCCGCGGCGGCCGCGCTCGACTGGGACGGCGGCACCCGGATCGGAGAGTCGCTCAAGACGCTGCTCGACCTCCACGGGCGCACGCGAGCGGTGCGCGGAGCCGTGACCATCATCATGTCCGACGGCCTCGACGTGGGCGACCCCGAGCTCCTGGCCGACCAGATGGCGCGGCTCAGCCGGCTCAGCCATCGCCTGCTGTGGCTCAACCCGCTGATGGAGAACCCGGAGTACGCGCCGCTCGCCCGCGGCATGGCGGCGGCGCTGCCGCACATCGACCTCCTGGCGCCGGGCCACAATCTCGAGAGCCTCGAGTCGGTGGCGCAGATCCTCGGGCGCGTTCGCTAGCCGCCCCGGGCCACAGTCCGGGCGTAGTCCCCCGGGGTGTCCACGTCGCGGGGCGCGGGACCGGGCAGCGCGACCGCGCCGACGATCTCCGGCCGCTCGGCGGTCAGGGCGCGCGCGCCGGCATCTCCTCGCAGAGCCGACACCGCGTCCCACACCTCGCGCCGCAGCAGCACCGGGTGGCCGGGCTCGCCGTCGTAGGAAGCGCGCAGGATGGCCTCGGCCCGCTCTTCGGCCGCGGTCAGCATGGCCCGGACGGCCGAGCCGGCAAGATCGGGCTGATCGGCCAGGAGGACGAGCGCCGCGTCGATTCCGGGCGGCATGGCCGCGAGCCCGCAGGCCAGCGACGACGCCAGCCCCTCGGCGTGCCGCTCGTTCGTGACGGCACGCACGGTCTGCGGCAGGCGGAGCGCGGCGCGCATACGCTCGCCGTCGGCCCCCAGCACGAGGATCGAGGTGGCCAGCTCGCGGGCGGCGAGATCGACGGCGCGCTGGGCGAGCGGAGCGCCGTTCACGGGCAGCAGGAGCTTCTGCCGCCCCATGCGGCGGGCGGAGCCCGCGGCGAGGATGAGCCCGGAAACAGCCGGGTGCGTCGGGGGCGCGTGGCTCATGTGCGTCGATTGCTCCTCACCGAGGCGATCTCGCCCGGGCGCGGGGGTCGCGTGCGAGCGCTGGGGGCGGGCATGTCGGGCCCGGCGGGAAGCATAGGCGGCGCCTGTAGGCTCGCCGGCATGGTTCGCCTGCAGTCGGAGCCGATCGACATCGTCGCCGTGGTGGCCTCCGTCGCCGATCCGGAGCACGGCGGCCTGGCCACGTTCCTCGGCAGCACGCGGGCCGAGACCGCCGAGCGCGCCGTGGTCGCGCTCGAGTACGAGGCGCACGAGGAGATGGCCTTGGCCGAGTTTCGAGCGATCGTGGAGGAAGCGGAGGCCCGGTACGGAGCCCGCTGCGCTCTGGCTCACCGCACCGGGCTGGTGCGCGTGGGCGAGCCCAGCGTCGCGGTCGCCGCGTCGGCGCCTCACCGACCGCAGGCGTTCGCCGCCTGTCGGTACCTCATCGACCAGGCCAAGACGCGCGTGCCCATCTGGAAGCGCTCCCACTACGCGGACGGGGCGACCCAGTGGCAGGACGGAGTCCAGAGCGCAGCATCATGAGGATCGAGGACGCGCACGTGCTGGTCACCGGGGCCTCGCGCGGCATCGGCGAGGCGATCGCCCGCGAGTTCGCGGCCGCCGGGTCGCGGGTCACGCTGGTCGCGCGCAGCGCCGACGCCCTCGCGTCGCTGGCCGAGGAGTTGCGCGGCACGGCCGTTCCGGCGGACCTCTTGGACCGACGCGCACGGCGCGGCCTCGTCGCGAGGGTCGAGGAGGAGGCCGGCCCGGTCGACGTGCTCGTGAACAACGCCGGCGTCGCCGAGGTCGGCGATTTCCTGACGATCGACGCGGACACCATGGAACGCCTCTTCACCCTCAACGACATCGCGCCCGCCGAACTCTGTCGCCAGGTGCTCCCGGGCATGATCGAGCGGGGCCGGGGACATCTCGTCAGCATCTCGTCGCTGGCCGGCATCGTCACCTGGCCGGGACTCGTGGTCTACAGCGCCACGAAGTCGGCGTTGACGCACTTCACCGCGGGGCTCCGCATGGAGCTCGATGCGCTTCCGATCGGAACCACGGTCGTCGAGATCGGGGTGGTCGAGACCGCCATGGGTTTGGGGCTCCGCGAGCACGCCCCCACGGCCGCCGCGGAGCGCCGCTACACCCGGCTCGGGCTGACCCGCGTGGTCGAGGCCGACGCGGTCGCCCGCGCGACCGTGAAGGCGGTGCGCACCGGGCGCTCCCACGTGCGCTACCCGCGCCGCGCGCGAACGTTCGCGGCGCTCGCCGAGACGCCCAGGAGGCTGAACCGGCTGATCCTGTCCGGCGTCGCGCGGCGCACCTGACGGGGCCGGACGCGGAAGGCTCGCGGCGCTAGAATCGACCCGATGATCGACGCTCTGGTCGTTCTTCTGCTCATCGCCCTCATGGGCCTCGCCGCGGGCGGATTCCTGGTCTGGGATGCGCGCAGGCGGCTTCGGCGCCGGTTCTCGCGCACGGCCGACCGCGCGCTCGACGAGCTGGCGGTCGACACCTGCGACGGCCTGGCGCGAGGCGGCGACGGCGGTCGGGCCGCGCGCCGCTACGCCCGCTCCCGCGACGAGCTGAGGGATGCGCGCGGCCTCCGCGAGCTCGCGCGGGCGGCCGCGCGCGCCGAGGGCAGTCTGGTGATGACTCGCGTCGAGACCGGCCTTCGACGCTTTTCGGGCTACGCGCGCCGGCGCGGCCCGAGCCGGTAGGGACCCGGCCGGGCGGGGAGAAACGCCCGCGCGTCACCTCCGCGTCAGGCCCGGCGACGCTCCGCGGTGGCCGCGGCGGCCAGCATGTCTCGCGCCGCGTTGAGAGCCACGGTCAGTTGCTCGGCGGTGCCGTGGATCTCCGGGTGTAGGTCGGCGACGCGATCAGGATGACAGCGCACGATCGCCGCACGGTAGGCGCGCTCGACGTCCTCGGGGCTGGCCCCGGGAGCGAGGTCCAGCAGACGGCTCGCCGCGGCCGGCGTTCGCGGCACGAGGGCGTTGTCGGGGGGCGCGGCGGAGGCCGCCCGGAGCAGAGAGCGCACCTTGTCGCGCTCGTCCTCGAGGGCCATGCGTTCCACCCGAAGCCCGTGCCGCTCCTCGCGCACTTCCTCCGCGAGTTCCAAGAGGCCGCGATCGCGCACCAGGCGGTCCTCTCGGAGCGCGCCGAGTAGCTCATCCGGGCCGAGCGGCGGCGGGACGTCGTCGGGCACCTCGCGCGACGCGCCCGGGTCACCCCGACGCACCGCCTCGAGCGTCTCGTCGTGTGCGAGGTGCGCGCGGTTCCCCGCCCGGGGACCGTCCGAGGGCGCGAGGCGGATCACGCGAAGGCGCTCCCACGACGGGTCGACGAGAAACGCGGCCGACGAGCGGCCGCCGAGCAGCGCCCGTCGGTCGGGTCGCGCACGGTGGCCGAGAATCGCGAACCGCCCGTCGCCCGATCCATCCCGCAACGTTCCCAGCTCCTCGCCGAGGTCGGCGAGGCGTCGGGCGACATCTCGGGCGTCGGGGCCCGTCGCATCCTCGGCCGCATGGTCGATCGCTCCGGCGAGGTCCTCGAGGCGGCCGGCCTGTCCGAGCGCGATCGCCCGCCACCAGCGAACCCACGGCTCGTCCCTCGAAGCGTGGTCGAGGGCGGCGAGCGCCTCCGCGGGGTGATCGACGGAGAGCAGCGCCGCCGCCAACTCCGGGAGCGAACGGGGGCTCTCGGCCAGCGCCGTGGACGCCAGAAGAAGCGCCACCTGCCGCCACCGGGCTCCGCGGGACGGCGTGGGCGCGGGACCCGCCGCTTCGAGAAACGATCGTGCCATCCACGCCAACGGTAGCCGACTCGAAGGGATTGGCGGCGGGTAGGCTCTCAGAGTGAACGCGCTCGGCCAAGAGACCAGCCTCTACCTGCGCCAGCACGCCGAGAACCCGGTCGACTGGCTGCCCTGGGGCGAGCGGGCGTTCGAGGTGGCCCGTGAGCGGAACGTGCCGGTGCTGCTCTCGGTCGGTTACTCGTCGTGCCATTGGTGCCACGTCATGGCGCACGAGTCGTTCGAGCACGCCGACACGGCGGCGCTCATGAACGAGCTCTTCGTCAACGTGAAGGTCGATCGCGAGGAGCGGCCCGACGTCGACGCGCTCTACATGCAGGCCACGCTGGCGCTCTCGGGCAGCGGGGGCTGGCCCATGACGGTGTTTCTCACTCCCGACGCGGAGCCGTTCTACGCGGGGACCTACTTCCCGCCGACCGGACGCGGTGGACTGCCCGGCTTTCCGGAGGTCCTCCGCGCGATCTCGGACGCCTACCGGGCCCGCCGCGAGGACGTGGTCGCCCAGGCCGCGAAGGTGACGGAGCGCCTCGCCGCGGCGTCGCGGCGCGTCGCGGACGAGGCGGACCTCAGCCCCGCCATCCTCGATGAGGCCGTCGTCGGCCTCGCCCGCGTCTTCGACCCGCGGGAGGGCGGCTTCGGGGGCGCGCCCAAGTTTCCGCCCTCGGTCACGCTGGACTTCCTGCTGCGCCGCCTCCTGGCGGGCGACGGCGACCGCCACGTCGCCCAGATCGTCGACGTGACCATGGCGAAGATGGCCGGGGGCGGCATCTACGATCAGCTCGGGGGCGGCTTCCACCGCTACAGCGTCGACTCCGTCTGGTTGGTCCCGCACTTCGAGAAGATGCTCTACGACAACGCGCTGCTCGCGAGCGACTACGCCCGTGCCCACGCGCTCGCCGGCGTCCCCGAGGCGCGCCGAATCGCCGAGGAGACCCTCGACTACCTGCTTCGGGAGATGAGAACGGCGGACGGCGGCTTCGCCGCGGCACAGGACGCCGACTCCCCCGAGGGCGAGGGAGCGTTCTTCACCTGGACCCCCGGCGGCTTGGCCGAGGTGCTCGACGCGCTCGAGGTGCGCGCCGTGCGCGCGCGGTATGGGGTCACGCCCGAGGGCAACTTCGAGGGGGGCGGGTCCATCCTGCGGGTGGTCGCCCCGATCGACGCCGTCTCGGAGGAGGTCGGCCAAGACGCCGTGGCGCTGCTCGAGTCGGCGCGTAAGAAGCTGTACCGCGAACGCCGGAGCCGCCCGGCGCCCGTGCGTGACGACAAGGTCATCGCAAGCTGGAACGGCCTCGCGATCGCCGCTCTGGCCGACGCTTCGGTGCTGCTCGACCGACCCGACTACCGTGAGGCGGCCCGAGAGACGGCCGAGTTCGTGCTCGGGTCACTCATCGTGGACGGGCGTCTTCGGCGCTCCTTCGCCGACGGAAGCGCCCACCATCTCGGCCAACTCGACGACCACGCCAACCTCAGCCACGGGCTGCTCGCCCTCTACGCGGCCACCTTCGAGCCGCGCTGGCTGGCCGCGGCGCGAGCGCTCGCCGAGCGGATGATCGAGCTGTTTCAGGACGCCGGCGGCGGGGGCTTCTTCTACGCCGGGTCCGACGCGCCCGGGCTCGTGGGACGGACGCGCGACCTCGAGGACAATCCGGCGCCCGGGGGCAACTCTCAGGCTGCGTGGGTCCTGCTTCGCATCGCGGCGCTCACGGGCTCGGCGGAGCATCGGGAGATCGCCGCGCGCGCGCTGCGCCTCGTCCGAAACGAGATGGCGACCGTGCCCCAGGCGTTCGGCACGGCGCTGACGGGCCTCGACTTCCTGCTCGGCGACGTCCGCGAGATCGCCATCGTCGGACCGCCGGACGATTCGCGTCGCGACGAGTTGGTGGCGGCGGCGCGCTCGGCGGCGGGACCTCGCTCGGTGCTCGCCGTGGGCGCGCCGGACGACGGCGAGGCCGTTGCCGCCGCGCCGCTGCTCGCGACTCGCCCGATGCTGGACGGAGCGCCGACCGCCTACGTTTGCAGCGGCTTCGCGTGCCGCGAGCCGGTCACGACGCCCGAGGCGCTCCGGCAGCAACTGGGCGGGTAGCCGCCCCAGGGCTCGGCGCGGGAACTCGTCTGACGCTCGGCCCCTCCCCTCCGCTCCTCGCGCGGCGGAGCGGAGGAACCACTACTCGGGGTGGGCCTCGAAGACGGCCTCACCGCGCTCGCCGGTGCGGACGCGGATCGCCTGCTCGACGGGGATGATGAAGATCTTTCCGTCGCCCGGCTGCCCCGTGTGGGACAGCTCGAGGATGACGTCCACCACCCGATCGACATCCCCGTCGTTGACCGCGACCTCGAGCTTGATCTTCGGCCGGAGGAAGATGGTGGTACGGGCTCCCCGGTAGCTCTCGGTGAAGCCCTTCTGGCGCCCGGAGCCCTTGACCTCCGACACGCTCATCGACGGGAGGCCCATCGCGGCGAGACGATCGTGGATCGCCTCGAGGGCCTCGTGGCGAATGTAGGCCTCGATCTTCTTCACGGCTTCCTCCTAGTGCTCTGTCGTCGACGCGCCCGAGGGCGTTGACATGCCGGGGATGGCGTCCTCGGACGAAGCGCCGAAGACTTCGATGAACCGCTCAGGGTACCCGTACGTGCCGTGCTCGGTGATGCCGAGACCGCGAAGCTCGACATCGTCCGAGGTGCGGGAAA
>JAUVQP010000160.1 GCA_030598075.1 Miltoncostaeaceae bacterium
CCGACCGCAAGGGCCGCCTCTCGGCGGCCGACATCGAGGCGCTGCTGTCGGACGAGATGCGGGTCGAGTCCGACGCCGCGCTCCGTCTGGAGGGTCTGAGCTTCACGGGCGGCACCGAGGATGTTCCCTCCGCGCGCGTCGCGATCCGCGACCGGGGCGGGGAGTCGCGCGAGGGCTCGGCCGTGGGCGATGGGCCGGTCGACGCGCTCATGAAGGCGATCGACCAGGCGGTCGGCAGCAGCGGCCGCCTGCTCGAGTACAACGTGTCGTCGATCACCAGCGGTAAGGACGCTCTCGGCGAGGCGCGCGTCGCGTGCGATTTCGACGGGCGAACGTTCGCGGGGCAGGCCGTGTCGACCGACGTGCTCGAGGCGTCGGCGATCGCCTACCTGCGCGCGGTCGACGCCAGCCGTCGGGCCATCGAGGGCGAGCGCATCGCCGCCGGAGGCGTCTAGTCATGACGAGCCACCACTAGTGCCCCCGCAGCGACTCTCGGCTCGTCAGCGGAGAGCAGAGGCGTGAGCACACGCACGATGTTTCAGAAGATCTGGGATACGCGCGAGGTGCGGCCGGCCCGGGATGGCCACCCGGCCTTGCTGTTCATCGACCTGCACCTGGTGCACGAGGTCACGTCGGCCCAGGCGTTCGAGGGCCTGCGCCTCGCGGGCCGAGGTGTCCGGCGCCCGGATCGCACGTTGGCCACGGTCGACCACAACGTCCCGACGAGGGACCGGAGTGCCGGGATCGCCGACCAGCTCTCAGCCCGACAGGTCGCCGCGCTCGAGCGCAACGCGGGCGAGTTCGGCATCCCGTTGTTCTCCCTGTCGAGCCGCCGCCAGGGGATCGTGCACGTCATCGGCCCCGAGTTGGGCCTGTCGCAGCCGGGCATGACCATCGTCTGCGGCGACAGCCACACCTCCACGCACGGCGCCTTCGGGGCCCTCGCGTTCGGCATCGGGACGTCCGAGGTCGAGCACGTCCTCGCCACGCAGACGCTGCCCCAAGCCCGTCCGCGGACGATGCGGATCACCATCGACGGGGATCTGGGCCTCGGCGTCACCGCGAAGGACCTGATCCTCGGCGCCATCGGTCAGCTCGGTGTCGACGGCGGGGTGGGTCACGCCGTCGAGTTCGCCGGGTCGGCCATCCGAGCGCTGTCCATGGAGGGACGCATGACCGTCTGCAACATGACCATCGAGGGGGGTGGGCGCGCTGGCATGATCGCGCCGGACGACACCACCTTCGAGTACATCGAGGGTCGCCCCGGCGCGCCGAAGGACTACGCGGCGGCCGTCGAGGGCTGGCGGAGGCTCCCGAGCGACGACGGGGCCCTCTTCGATCGGGAGGAGGCGGTCGACGCCACCGCGCTGGCTCCTCAGGTCACCTGGGGCACCAACCCGGGAATGGTGGCGCCGATCACCGGCCGCGTGCCCGACCCCGAGGATTTCGAGGAGGAGGGACGGCGCGAATCGACGCGGCGGGCCCTTGAGTACATGGGGCTTCGAGGGGGCGAGGCCGTCGAGGACATCGCGATCGACACCGTCTTCCTGGGCTCCTGCACGAACGCCCGCATCGAGGATCTTCGCGCCGCCGCCGCGATCGTCGAGGGCCGCCGGGTCGCGTCGACGGTGCGCGCGATGGTGGTTCCCGGCTCGATGCGGGTCAAGGCGCGGGCCGAGGAGGAGGGGCTCGACGAGGTCTTCCGCCGCGCCGGCTTTGAGTGGCGCGACGCGGGGTGCTCGATGTGCCTGGCGATGAACGACGACATCCTCCAACCCGGGGAGCGGTGCGCGAGCACCAGCAACCGCAACTTCGAGGGCCGGCAGGGAAAGGGGGGGCGCACGCACCTCCTCAGCCCGCCCATGGCCGCGGCCGCGGCCATCGCCGGCCACCTCGTCGATGTGCGTTCCCTCGACTTCGACCTCGATCCCGCCTGATGGAGCCGTTCACCGTTCACAGCTCGCGCGTGGCACCGCTCGATCGCCACGACGTCGACACCGACCAGATCCTCCCGAAGCAGTTCCTCAAGCGCATCGAGCGCAGCGGCTTCGGCGAGTTCCTGTTCTGGGACTGGCGCGAGGATGAGGGCTACCACCTCCACAGCGAGCGTTTCCGGGACGCCGAGATCCTCGTCACCGGCCGCAACTTCGGCTGCGGATCCTCGAGGGAGCACGCGCCCTGGGCACTTCAGGACCACGGCTACCGCGCCATCATCGCGGTCAGCTTCGCCGACATCTTCCGAAACAACTGCACGAAGATCGGAATCCTCCCGATCGAGCTGCCGGAGCACGAGGTCCGCGCGCTGATCGACGCCGCGCACGCGCACGGCGAAGCCACGATCACGATCGACCTCCCCGAGCAGGTGGTGCACACGCACGACGGGCGCCGCATAGAGTTCCTCGTCGACGAGGCCGTCAAGCTGCGGCTCCTCAACGGGTGGGACGACATCTCGCTGACCCTCGACGACGAGGCATTGATCGATCGCTTCGAGCGCGAGAGGGAGCGCGAGGGCCCCAGTACGTCCTGGCTGTTGAACGACTGAGAGACCGCGGCATGGGGACCCCGAAGAGCCTGGTCACCGTCGCGGTCACCGCCCTCATGGCGGTCCCCGCGGTGGGCGCGGGGGCGCCGCTGCTCGACGGTGATCCCCGCGTCGCGACGCCGCGGGCATACGGCTTGACCGAGGACCAGGGCGGCGTCGTCGTCGACGTACCGGTGAGGCACCCGAGCCTCGCCGCGGCGGCGCGCGGTCGCCTTCACCGCGACGCGATCTCGTACGTGGGCGTCGTGCGGTTGCGGGTGCTTGCGCCGGACGGGGTCGAGCTCGCGCGCGCAGGGGCCCGCGAGGGGCTGCTCCTCGGGGCGCCCGGCCGAGGAGTTCCGCTCAGCCACCGCATCGTGTTGGGGGCGGACGCCAGCGCGGCGCTCCGCGCGCGCGGCGGCGAGCGCCTGCGCGCAGAGGTGACCGCCCAAAGCAGGGTCCACGTGGACGGGCGGCGAGGACTGAAGGCGATGGTCTCGACGACCACCACCCTGCCCATCGCCGTCGTTCCGGGTGTCGGCGACCCTCCGAGCCTCGCGCCCCCGCGTTGCGAGCGGGCACGGAGCGTCGCTTCGGCGGGCCGGACCACCCGCATCGCGCTGCGCTGCTCCGGCGGAGACCCGAAGCTGACGATTGCGCGCAGGCCCGGTGCGGGGACGGTGCGTCTGGTCGACGCCGCGGATGGCAGGGCGCGCGTCGACTACACGCCCCCGGATGGTTTCACCGGCACGGAGCGATTCGCCCTCACCGCCCGAAACGCAGCGGGTGCGCTCACGACGACG
>JAUVQP010000159.1 GCA_030598075.1 Miltoncostaeaceae bacterium
CGGCGGATCCTCCACGGGAATCTCGGCCTCCTGCGCGGGAGGCGCGGGAGGCGGAAGCTCGGGCACCAACAGCGCGGGCGTGCCCGTCGCCGGAGCGGAGGACGGGGGTGCATCTGGCGCCGGCGGCAGTAGCACGGGTCCCAATTCGGGCTCCGCGATGGGCTCGATGCCCGGATCCTCCGGCACGGGCACGGAAGGGGGCGCCCCAGGGGCGACGGGGGTCGGCCCCGGGCTCTTGGCGGGGCTGATGGTCGGGGCGCCCCTTGGACCCGGCCCGGTGGCGGGACCGCTCGACGGAGCCGAGGACGGCCCCGGCGTGAAGACGGCGGCCGTCACCTCGACGGCCGGCGTGGAGCCCGTCGCGCCGAGCGCCGAGGGGCCTTCGTCGGCCGATCCCGAGCCGCCTGACGCGAGAGGGAACGGCGGCGGGCTGCTGACGAGAGGAGAGGCTGGCGGCTGTACCGACACGAGGACCGGACCCGCCGGCTCGCCGGACACCTGGAACAGCGTGACGGCGACGGCCAGGAAGAGGGTGGCGACCATGGTCCCGAAGAGCAGACCGAGCAGCAGGAGTCGGTTGCTGAGCCTCACGCGAAGACCGCCACGCTGGCGACGAGAGCCTCGACGCCGGCGGGCCAGAACTGCGATCCAGCGAAACGCTCACATTCGGTGATGGCCTCATCCGCCGAGCTCGGGGGCTTGTAGGGCCGCTCCGTCAGAATGGTGTCCCAGGCATCGGCGAGGGCCATGATGCGCGCACCCTCGGGAATGTTGTATCCCGACAGGTTGTCGGGATAGCCGGTGCCGTCCCAACGCTCGTGATGGCCGCGGACCCACGAGATCTGCTCGTCCGACAGCGCTTCCGCGACGATCTGCGCGCTGAGTGGGGCGTGCTGCTTGACGACCTCGTACTCATCCTTCGTGAGGCGGTCGGGCTTGAAGAGGATCGCGTCGGGGACGCCGATCTTTCCGACATCGTGCACGAGCCCCGCCTCGCGAAGCGTCTCGGCGCGGTCCGACGGCCAGCCGAGCTGGACCGCGAGGTCCTGACACAGGTCCGCGACGCGCTCAGAGTGCCGCCGCGTCGTCGGATCCTTCGCGTCGACCGCCCGCGCAAGGATGCGAATGGACATGAGCGCCTGTTCGCGCTGCAGACGATTGGCCCGCTCTTCGGCCGAAAGAGCCTGAACGACCTCCGGGGAATACAGGTAGACGGTGTCGCGCCCCTCGTTCTTCGCCCAATAGAGAGCCCCATCCGCAAGCTGGTAGAGGCGATCGGCATCGCCGGCCTGAGCCAGTCCGCAGACCCCGGCCGAGATGGTGATTCGGCCATGCGGCGGGAAGTCGGTCGACGAGATCGCGTTACGGATGCGCTCCGCCGCCTGGTAGGCGTCCATCTCGTCCGCCTCGGGGAGGATAAGGGCGAACTCCTCGCCGCCCACTCGGGCCAGCAGCTCGCCGGCCCGAGTCTCCCGCGACATGACTTCCCCGAGAGCAGCCAGGATCCGGTCGCCTTCCTGGTGACCGTGGGTGTCGTTCAC
This sequence comes from Miltoncostaeaceae bacterium, assembly GCA_030598075.1. Taxonomy (GTDB): domain Bacteria; phylum Actinomycetota; class Thermoleophilia; order Miltoncostaeales; family Miltoncostaeaceae; genus JARFPS01. The sequence goes on from JAUVQP010000159.1 coordinate 1,542, forward strand.
AAGCTTGAAGTGGTCAAGGTCCATGACAACCAATGACAGCCCGCGACCGTGGCGGCGCGCCCGCTCGACCTCGGCGGCAAGACGCTCGTGAAACGTGCGGTGGTTGGCCAGACCGGTGAGAGGATCGATGGCAGCCCTTCGCTGCGCCTCCTTCAGGCTTCGACGTACCTGCTCCTCGAGGCGACGTCGGTCCGTGACGTCGCGCACGCTCACCACGGCTCCGACCGTCTGCTCGCCCTCGACGAGCGGCGCGGTCGTGTGCTCGACGGGGACGATGACGCCGTCGCCACGGGCAACGACGAGGCGATCGTCCCGCTGGAGCATGCCCGTCTCCATGGCGGCTCGGATGGGATCGTCCGCGCCGTCGGTCGCCGCATCACCGGCGGGGTCGGGGCGGAAGAACGACGAGACCCGTTTTCCGAGAAGCTGGGCGGCGGGACGCTGCAGCAAGCGCGCCGCGGCGGGGTTGGCGAAGCTGATGCGACCGGAGCTTTCGACCCCGATGATCCCCTCGCCGGCGGCCGCGAGGATGGAGTCATGTCGAGCGAGAGCGGACGTGAGACGATCCTCGGCACTCGCCCGACCGGCCACGGCGTCGCTCTCGCGGCGCATGGTGGCGATCAGCGTCGTGGCGACCAGGGCGGCGAGCAGCAGACCGCCGAGGGCCACCGCCGCCGGGGTGAGCACCGAGGGGCCGCCGGCGCGGCTGACCGCGACGACCCAATCCCGCCCAGCAGCCTCGATCCTGGCCTTCGTCGCGTCGACGGAAACCGGCCCACCCGCGCCGAAGAGGGTGTCGTCGCCGTCGGTCACCCGGATGTCCGCGCCGTCGCTGAAGGCGGCGAGGGGTCCGGCACCGAGCAGGTCGAGGCGGTAGGCACCCGTCACGAAGCCGCGCAGCTGGGCCTGTCCGTCGGAGCCGCGCCGATAGACCGGCGTCGAGACGATCATCCCGCGGCCTCCGCCGCGCAGCTCGACGGGCCCGCTCAACTGGGCCGCGGACGAGGCGCGAGCCTTCCCCAGCGAGGCAGCACGGACCGACTCGCTGCTTGGGTCGGTGCCGAGGTAGCTGGTCGACGACCCCGGTGAGACGAACGCGATCGGGAAGTGGACGCCGGTCGGCGGGGCCGGCGTGCCGCCGCTCTCCGGCACGGTGATCTGCCGTCCGATCCTGCGCTCGAAGGCGGCGCGGGCGGTCGTCGTGACGCGCGGGCTCCACGAGATGAAGATGAGCGCCGGATCCCGCTCGACGATGGGCGCGGTAAACGTGGCGAACTCGCGCGGCGTCACCGACCCGGTGGCCTCGAAGAGGCCCCGCACGCCCTCCAGGTGCTGCGTCGCGCCCGTGATGGTGTCCGCCAGCCGGTTGGCGACATCACGGGTCAGAGCCGACTCGGCGCGTCGATGCTCGTCGCGCCCGTTCGACACCGAGGCGACCACGGCGATCGTGGTCGCCGCCAAGACAGCCGCGACCACCGCGCCGAAGAGAATGATGATGAGGGGCCGTTGCCTCACGAAGCTCGTCTCCCCGCGCACAGCGTGGGTCGGGCGGCGAGACGCGACGCTAGCGAACGAGCAAGGCGGCGCGAATCCCCCTCTGCCGGTGGGCTGGCGTTTTTGGCTGTGCGACGATCCGGACGCGGTAGTTTCCTCGAGGAAGCCGCGCGGGAACTACGACTTTCCAGCGAATTCCGGACCGTGACGCGCGGACCCACGTCCGCGCCGCCCGCCGGCACGAGCGCAGCCGCAGAACGCGCTGCCTGACCAGCACCCGACAGCGGACCACCGTCCGGCGGCGGGGCGAGCCGTGGGCCGCCCGGGCCGTCGTGTTGACGATCCGCCGAACGCGGATCCGTTGGAGGAGGTTGATCCTCAC
>JAUVQP010000031.1 GCA_030598075.1 Miltoncostaeaceae bacterium
ACGACCCCACGGGGCTGCGCGACCCCGCCATGCGCCGCCTCCTCGCGTCATCGGACGCCGGCCTCGTGCTGACGCACTTCTTCGGCGCGCCGAAGATTCGCCCCCGCTCCTTCCCCGACCTCGACCTGCCCGCGGCCGTGGCCGAGTGGTCCCGCGACGCCTTGGCGCTCGCAGAGGGCGACGGAATCGACCTCGAGCGCGTCGTGGTCGACCCCGGCGTCGGGCTGGGAAAGTCTCCGGCCCAGGACCTGGATCTCCTCGTGCATATCGACGAGTTGGTCGCGATCGGACGTCCGGTCTTCGTACCGATATCGAGCAAGAAGGTCATCGGCGCCGTCACCGGAGCCGCGCCCAGGGACCGGCTTGCCGGCACCGCGGCGGGTCTGGTCTGGTGCCGGGCGCGAGGGGCCCTGCTGTTCCGAGTGCACGAGGTGGAATTCCTCAGGCAGGCGCTCGAGATGACCGAAGCGTTGGTGAGCGGCGCGCCCGCGCGCTGGCACGAGGTCGCGAGGTAGCGCTGCCCGGCTCCGACGCCGCCGAGGCCGCTGCTAGCCTCGCTTCGGGGCGCACCAGCGCCTCCGGGCGTGTGACGAGGGCGCGGCGTCCGAGTGACGGCAACCGCAGGAGCCATAGTGAAGCTCTTCGTCGATACCGCAGACCTCAACGACATCGAGACCATCGCCGGCTGGGGCGTCCTCAGCGGCGTGACCACCAACCCGACCCTCCTCAACAGGGTGGACGGCGATCCCGACGCGATCTACCGGCGCGTCTGCGAGCTGGTCGACGGCCCGATCTCCGCGGAGGTGGTGGCGGACGCGCGCGGCGACATGGTCACGGAGGGCCGGCGTCTCGCGGCCATCCACCCCAACATCGTGGTCAAGCTTCCGATGGGCGCCGAGGGCTTGGCGGCCACGTCCGTCCTCGCGTCGAAGGACGTCCGGGTCAACATGACCCTCGTTTTCACAGCGCCGCAGGCCCTCCTGGCCGCGAGCTCCGGCGCGGCGTTCGTGTCTCCGTTCGTCGGCCGCTTCGACGACATCGGGGAGTCCGGGATCGATCAGTTGCGCCAGGTGGTGGAGGTCATGGCGTCGCCGGTCTTCGACACCGAGGTCATCACCGCGTCGGTGCGCGGCCCGGTGCATGTGCTCGAGGCGGCCCGCATCGGGGCCGACATCGCGACGATCCCACCGAAGGTCTTTTACCAGATGCTCCAGCACCCGCTGACCGCGAGGGGCATCGAGCAGTTCACCGCGGACGCCGAGGCCCGCACGGCGCGGACGACCGGCTGACGTTGGCGGACGAGGAAACCAGCGCCCGCCGCGACATGCCCAGCACGGTACAATTCGTCGGCGCCGCGCACCTGTTCAGCCGCGCGCTTACTCGGGAGACACGGCTGTGAGTGACGACCCCGACTTTCCGTTCCCCTTCGCCTTCGGCGAGGGTGCCGCGGACGAGTTCAAGGAGCGCCTGAAGGAGCTCATGCGCGCCCAGCGGGACGCGTTCGAGGAGATGCAGGAGGAGTCCGGCGGCCAGGTCGCCGCCGTCGACCGCTGGCAGGTCGTCCAGACGGCGGTTCAGCTCGCCGCGGCGGGTCTCAGCGTCTTGGAGCCGCGTTCCAACCCCGACGAGGCGGCCGACGCCATGGGCCTGATGTTCGCCCGCTCGATGGCCGCGCTGTCAGGCGCGCTCCGGCCGGAGCCGTAGAGCGTCGCGCGGCGTCCGCCGCCGCGAGCGATCCGCCGCCGGTTCGCCCGCGCTGCCGTTGCCGGGCCCGGCGACCCGAAGCTCCAGCCGCGCGCCGTCGAGGCTGACGCGGCTCTCCGCGACCTCCGCCCGCAGCTCGGAAAGCTCGGAGCGCAACGCCGTCAGCTCGCCCCGGGTCGAGCGCCAGCTCGCCGCGATCAACTCGACGATCTGATGCAGGTCCTGGACCGCGGCCTCACGATCGTCCGCGAGAGCCTTAAGAAGCGCTTCGTTCTGCGCGAACGGGGATCTGTCGCGGAGCGCCGTGACCTCGGCTTCAAGGCGGCGAACCGTGGCCAGAACGTCAAGGGGGTCAGAAGGAACGCGCTCCTTTGCCACGCCCTCAGACTAGGAGGGCCCTCGGATGCTCTCCCTTCGGCAGGCTCGCCCGATGGGCCGCCTTCGCATCGATCGCCTGACGTCGTGTCCGCGCCGCCTGCTGGGCCCGGACGGACGGGTGCTGGCCGATCGCTGCCATGTGGCGCGCTCCGCCCGGGCGCGCCTCATCGGCCTGCTGGGCACACCCCGTCTCGAGGTGGGCGAGGCAGTGTGGCTGACGCCGTGCTCCAGCGTGCACACACTCGGACTGCGCGTGGCCATCGGTTGCGCGCTGCTTGACGCCTCGGGCCGGATCGTCGCCCTCCGCGATCCCTGCCCGCCGCTTCGCATCGTCGGGTCGCGGCGAGCGGTGACGGTCGTGGAGTGCGCCCCCGGGCTCCTCGGCCATCTTGGCGTCGGCGAGCGGCTCAGCCTTGGCGCCTGTCCCAGAACCGGACGCGGCCGACAGCGCGGGAAGATCGAGCGAGGCCAGGACGCAGGGGGGCGGGATGCCGCGGTGCATAGCCCCGATCGGGGACGCCGCAGCGCGACGACCGACAGCCCGCGGACGGCCGTGGACTGCGGCTTCGAGACAGGTTGTTAGCCCGATGCCTCGGCTGTCAGCGGCTGCGCCGGGTCCGGCCACACCGTGTGCTCGTCGGAGCGCACGCCGAGCATTCGAGCCCCGCGCAGGTTCGCTCCGCGCAGGTTCGTCTCGCCGAGGTCCGCGCGCGACAAGTCCGCCCCGGTGAGATCCGCTCCGTCGGTCGTAGCTCCCGCCAGCTCGGCCTCGATCAGGGTGCTCTCCACCATACGCGCGCTCCGGAGCACGGCGGCGCGGAGGTCTACCCGCGTCAGGTTCGCCCCGGTCATGTCCGCGTAGCTGGCGTCGACCCCGCGCATCGTCGCGTTCATCAGCCGGGATTCGCTCAGGTCGGCCCCGGCGAGGCTGGCGCCACCCATCTCAGCGCTCTCGATGTCGGCGCCGAGCAGGTCGGCGCGCGCCAGATCCGCCCCCAACAGGTCGGCGCCGACCAGGCTCGCCCGATCCAAGCGGGCCTCCGAAAGGTCCGCCTCGGCCATCCGTGCATCGTCGAGGCGGGCGTCGACGAGGATCGCACCACGGAGGTCTGCCCGCTCCATCTTCGCCCTTCTCAGGTCGGCCTGCCGGAGGTTCGCTCCGGCCAGCCGCGCCCCGCTGAGGACCGCCCCGGGCATGACGGATCGAGCCAGGTTGGCGCCGGTCAGATCCGCGCCGGCGAGGTTCGCCCCGCGAGCCTGCGCCCGCGTCAGCGTCGCGCCGGCCAGGAGCACCCGCCCCAGGTCGGCGCCCGCGAGGCTCGCCTGCGAGAGATCGGCTGAGGCGAGGCTGGCCAGGGTCAGATCTGCGCGGCCGAGATCTGCGCCCATCGCACGCACGCCCGTCAGGTCCGAGAGGCGGAGAGATGCTCCGATCAGGACCGCCGCGCACATGTTGGCGCCGCGGAGGTCGCATCGCACCAGCGTCGCGTCCACGAGATCGGCGCCCTGGAGCGAGGCCGCGTCGGCCCGCGCCTCGGTGAGGTCCGCCTCGCGAAGGATCGTCCCGTCCAGTCGCGCCCGACGGAGGTCGGCATCGACGAGGCTCGCGCCGCGCATGTGGGCGTTGCGCAGATCGACCCCCTTGAGGATCGCGCCGTCGAACGTCGCCCGCGGCAGGTAGGCGTTCAGCCCCCGCGCGCCGCGCAGGTCGCCGCCGCGACAGTTGACCTCGAACAGGTCGGCGCCGTCCAGGACGACCCCCAGCAGCGTGGCGCCGACGAGATAGCCCCAGCTGAGCGTGGCCCTGGTGAAGTCCGCCCCGGAGGCATCGCACTCGCGGAGGTTTGCGCGGGTCAGGTCGGCGCCCACGAAGCGCGCCTTCTGGAGCTGGGTCCGAACGAGGCGTGCCCCGACCAGCCGCGTGCCCTCGAGGTTGGCGCCCCGTAGGTTCGCGCCGCCCAGGTCGGCGCCCGAAAGGTCGGAACCGCTCAGGTCGGCTCCCTCCAGGTCGGCGTCGACCCAGGCCCGGTCGCGGAGATCCTTGTTGCGGAGATGCTTGTTGCGCAGGCTCATGCCGGTTGACGGTCGCGGAAAGGGGCACCGCTCTGGTCGTCGCGGACCGGGCGATCTTGAGGCGCGCGCCCCGACGCGACATCTCGCCCGCGCAGGTCGGCGCGCACGATCCCCGTGGCGTCGTCCTCTTGCGCGACGAGACGGGGGCCCTCGCGCGCCCCCGGATGGGTGGCGTTCGGCGCAGGCTCACCGCTACGAGCGAACATTGATCCTCGCGGGAGGGGTGAATTCCGGCGCCCCGGCGCCTCCTTGTCGGTGAGTGCGGGCATCGGGCCCGTGCGACAAGGGGGTCGGTTGTGGATCACGGCTTGGGCGATGCTCTACCGGCCGTGCTGGTGGTCGAGGATGATCGTTCCGCGCGGGCGTTCCTGCAGTCGAACCTCGCGGCCGATCGCTGCGACGTGGTCGCCGTCGGGTCCGCCGAGGAGGCGCTGATCGCGCTTCGCACCAGTCGCCCCGACATCGCCATCGTCGATGTCGGCCTGCCCGGCATGAGCGGATTGGACCTCGTCAGCGCGATCCGCGACGGAGGGGTCGACGAGCCGTGGGACTCCGGCATGCCGGTGCTCATCGTCTCTGGCAGCGCGACCGGCCACGATGCCGTTCGGGGTTTCGCTCGCGGCGCGGACGACTACGTGCCGAAGCCGTTCCACTACCCGGAGCTCCACGCCCGCGTGGGCGTGGCGCTCCGGCGGGCCGTCGGCGCGACCCGCCGGGAGGAACTGCGCGTGGGCCGGCTCGTGATCGACCGCCACGCGCGCCGGGCCCGCGTCGGCGGCCGCCTGCTCTCGCTCTCGGCGAAGGAGTTCGCGCTGCTCGTGGCTCTCGCCAAGGACCCGAGCCGCGTGCTGAGCAAGGCCGAGCTTCTGCGCGACGTCTGGGGATACTCGGGCCGCGCCGGCCGCACGCGCACCGTCGACAGCCACGCCAGCCGCCTGCGCCGAAAGCTCGCGGACGCGGGCGCCGGCGAGCGGTATGTCTCGAACGTGTGGGGCGTGGGATACCGCCTTTTTCCCGACGATGTCTGAGCCGGCCTCGATGTCCGAGCTCGGCCGCTTGGAGCGGGTGATCCACGATCTGGCGGGGCCGCTCACGGTCATTCGTGGTCTGTGCTCGACGCTCGAGCGCGACGAGCCGGACCTCGCTCGAAGGGACCACCTCCGGCTGATCGACGCCGAGGCGCTCCGCCTGGCCGCGGGTGTTGCGGAGTTGCGGAGCGGCGGGGCGAGCGCCCGGCCCGGAAGGGTCGTCATGTCCGACCTCGTCCGATCAACCGCCCGTCGCTTCGGGCCCGCGGCCGAGCGGGCGGGGCGCCGCATGACGGCAAGGGTCGCCGCGAGCGCAGAGGTCGAGGGAGACGCCGAGCGGCTGAGGCGGGCGGTCGACAACCTCGTCGTCAACGCCCTGCGCCATGCCCGCCGCGACGTATCCGTCGAGACGCGTGTGGCCGCCGGCGGGCGGTGCGTCGAGCTGCTCGTCCTCGACGACGGGCCCGGAGTCGACCCAAAGGAGCGCGCGTTGGTCTTCCGTTCGGGCTACCGCGGGCGAGATCGGCGGGGGAGCGGTCGCGGTCTCGGGCTGGCGATCGCGCGGGATGTCGCTCACGAGTACGGCGGCTCGCTCGATCTCGCGCCGAGCGCGACGGGCGCGTGCTTTCGCATCACGCTCCCGCTCGCGGGGCACTCGGGCGGCTCGGAGATCGTGGCGTGAGCGTGCTCGTGGTCGACGGAGCCCTGGCCGAGGGCCTCCGCTCGAGCCCCTGTCTTGTGCCCGTCGCGCGCCCCTCCCGGACCTGGAGGGGCGGCTCCGCCATGGCGGACGCGATCGTGGACGTCCTCGAAGGGGCGCGCCCCCGGGGCGTCGTGCTGGCGCGCGCGCCGCGCGCCGATACCGACACCGATGCCGCGATTCTTCCCCAGCTGGCCCGGGTCATGGCGCTCGAGGTCGTGCGGCTGCCGGACGACGTGGGCCTGTGCCGATGGCTCGTGGCCCTCGCTGCGGTCATGTGTCAGGCGGACTGCCCTGACCTGACACGCCGGCTCCAGACGCTCGCCGGCGTCGAGGCCGCGGGCCTGCCGCGCCGTCCCTGGGGTTGGGATGGCGCCAGCGTCCCGGCGCTTCGACCCCGCGTTCTCGCGCGCTGGGCCTGGCATGCGTGGAAGCCGTGCGCGGCCTGCCCGGGAGGCGGCCACGAGGCCGCTCCGTGCGCGCGCTGCGGCCGTCGGCGATGATCGGCCGTCTGCGACGACGCGGTCTCGGTTGGCTCCTCGCCGCCGCCGTCGTAGGAGCTGTGGCGGCGCTGCTGGCAATCCGTGCGGCATCCGAGGGTCCGCCCGACCGCTTCGTCGTCGTCGCCGCCAAGGCGATTCCGGCCGGAACGGTGCTCGACGCCCAGTCGGCCGCGGGCCTGCTCTCGCGCGCCCCGGTGCCCGCCGGGCTCCGGCTCCGTGGGCTCGTCGCCGACCCCGCCGCCGCCCACGGTCGCCGTACGGTGGCGCCGCTCGCGTCCGGAGAGCCGCTGACCCTCGCGGCGCTCGGAGGCGGACCCGAGTCCGGCCCTCGCCCGCTCGGCGCCGGCGAGCGGGCCGTGTCGGTGCCCCTCGCGGCGGCCGGTGTAGCGGCGGCGACGCTCGTCCCCGGCATCCTCGTCGACGCGGTCGCCTCGACGGGCGAGGGATCTGCCGGGCGCAGCCGGGTGGTCGTCGAGGGGGCCGAGGTGCTGGCCGTCGAGGACGCGGGGCTGCCGGAATCCGGAATCATCGCCGGCGCTGTCCTCGTGCGGGTCTCGACGAAGGAGGCCCTGCTCCTCACCGAGGCGCTCAACTTCGCGCGGGAGGTCCGCCTGTTGGTCCGGCCGTTCGCCGAGCCCGTCGGCGGCTGAGATCTCTCCCGCCCGCGCTCCCGTCGTGGTGGTGCTCGGCGCGTCGGGCGGCTGCGGCGCCAGCACGCTCGCCTGCGGTCTGGCGCTCGCGTGGGCGGCGGCGGGAGTGTCTCCGTGGCTGGTCGAGTGGGACGCGCTCCGCGCCGACCTCGCGGGGCGGTGGGATCTGCCCGGCGACCGCACCATCCTCGATCTCGCGCCCGTCGCCTCCGAGCTGCGGACGGAGCACGTCGAGAGCGCGGCGGCGCTGCATCCGTCCGGGGTGGCGGTGCTCCTGGGGCCGCCGCATGCTGTCCCGCAGATCTCCGCCGACCTCGCCCGGTCCCTGCTCGACGTCCTCGATCCTGGAATGCCGGTCGTCGTCGACCTCGCGGCGGCGACCGACTCTGCTGCCGGGTGTGTCCTCTCTCTCGCGTCCACCATCTTGATGGTGGCGCCATCCTCCGCGTCCGGCGCGCGCCGCGCGCGCCGGATCGTCGATGCCGCGCGCGAGCGGGGAGCGGGCGACCGGATGCGCCTGGTGGCACGCGCCGCCGCCGACGGTGGCGATCTGGGCGCTCGTGCCCTATCTCGGGCCGTCAGCCTCGATCTGGCCGCGGCGCTTCCGCACGCGCGACGCGACGCACTCGCCATCGGGTCGGGGCGATGGCCGCGGGAGCGTCGACGGGGGCTCGCCGCGCGCCTGGGTGCGCTAAGCGCGGAGATGCGATGAGCATGGCGGGCGCCGTCGCCGGTCCGCCGGGCCCGGAGCGTGTCGAGAGGCTCCGGGCTCGCGCCGTCGCCGAATGCGGGCGCGCGGGATCCTCGGCGGACGCCGAGGATCTCCGGGCCGCGACACGTCGCATCCTGGCGCAGGATCGCGCCATCCTGCCCGCCGACGAGCGGTTGGCGCTCGAGCAGGCGGTGCTCGACGCCGCGCTCGGACTGGGACCGATCGAGCCTCTTCTGCGCGATCCGGAGATCACCGAGATCATGGTCTCGGGCCCCGGGCGCGTGTTCATCGAGCGCGCGGGGCGGCTCGCCCCGGCCGGAGTTCGCTTCCACGACGCGGCCCACCTGCTCCACGTCATCGATCGCATCCTCGCGCCGCTCGGCCGGCGTGTCGACGAGGCCAGCCCGATGGTCGACGCTCGGCTGCCCGACGGCTCGCGGGTCAACGTCGTCATCCCCCCGCTGGCGCTCGACGGGCCGGCTCTGACGATCCGGCGCTTCGGGGCGGCTCCTCTGCGCGCCGACGACCTGCTGGCGCTCGACACCATCGATCGGCGGGGTCTCGACCTGCTCCGGTCGGCCGTGGAGGAACGGCGCAACATCCTGGTCACCGGGGGGACGGGAACCGGCAAGACCACCACCCTCGCCGCGATCGCGGCCTTCATTCCGGCCGAGGAGCGCGTGATCACGATCGAGGACGCCGCCGAGCTGCAGCTCGAGCGCGAGCACGTCGTGCGGCTCGAGAGCCGCCCTCCCTCGCTCGAGGGATCCGGCGCCGTTCCCATTCGCGCTCTGGTGCGCAACGCCCTGCGCATGCGCCCCGACCGCATCATCGTCGGGGAGGTCCGCGGCGGGGAGGCCTTCGACATGCTCACCGCCCTCACGACGGGCCACGAGGGATCGCTCTCGACACTTCATGCATCCTCGCCGGGCGAGGCGCTCCGGCGCCTCGTCACGCTCGCGCTGATGGGCGACGTCGACCTGCCATATCGGGCGGTCACGGAGCAGGTCGCCGATGCCATCCACCTGGTGGTGCACCAGGCGCGCGGGGCCGACGGCCGGCGCTACGTCGCCGAGATCGCGCGCGTCATCGGCGATGGCGAGAGCCTCCGGGCCGATCCCCTGCTGCGTCGCGATGGTGGGCGCTTCGTGCATCGGGCCGACACTGCGGCGGGATCTCATCGTGGTGGGTGGGCGGCGTGAGCAGCGCTCCTCTTGCGACGCTGGCGGGCGCTCTCGCGGCGGTCCTCGCCGTGCTCGGAGGCCGGGCGTTGGTTGCGGCGGGCGCGCCGGCCCGGTGGGCGCGGGCGCCGTGGCTGTCACATCTGGCCGGCGCCTTGGGCGCGTCGGGCGTCACCCCGGGGGCGGGACTCCTGCGGACGATGGGCGCCGCGATCGGTGTGGGCCTGGCCGCCGCGGTGGTGCTCGGGCGCCCCGCTCTCGCCGCGCTGGCGGTTTCGGGGGCGGCTGGCGGGTCCGTCGTCTATCGCCGCGGAGCCGAGCGCCGCCGCGTCGAGCGCGTCGTGGCTCAGCTTCCCGGGCTCGCGGCCTCGCTGGCCACCGCGCTCCGCGCGGGACTCTCGCTCCGCCAGGCTCTTGGCCGCGTCGCCGCCGAGGCGCCGCGGCCGGCTCGTGACGAGTTGGTCGCGGTGTCGCGAGAGCTCGCGCTCGGGGCGCGCGTCGAGGACGCGCTCGCCCACCTTCGGGAGCGGATCCCGTCGCGCGACCTGCGCCTGATGGTCACGACCATCGAACTGCAGCGCACGGCCGGCGGCAACCTCGCCGGCGCACTCGACGACCTCTCGTCGCGCCTCGCCGAGCGTGCTCGCTTGGCGCGTGAGCTTCGCGGGCTCACCGCGCAGGCGCGCCTCACCGCCTGGATGGTCGGGGCATTGCCCCTGGCCGCCGGCGCTCTCGTCGCGGTGGCCGCGCCGGGCACCCTCGAGCGGGCGCTCCTCACGGGTATCGGCTTGGTGGTCCTCGTCGCGGCGGTCGCCCTCTACGGGGCGGGCGCTCTCCTTGTGCACAGGATCGGGCAGCCGGCCGCGTGAGCGGTGCTCTCATCGCGTTGTGGATTGCCGCGGGCGTCCTCTTCGCGCTTGGTCTTCGCGCCCGGCGCGTCGGCGTTCCGCGCGGCGTCGGGACGCCGGCTCCGTTTCGGGTTGCCGCCCGGCTCCCGGCGCCGGCGATAGTGAGACGGATCGCGGCCCGCCCTGACACGCTTGCGCGGCTGCGAGCGGCCGGCCTCGACGCCGGCGTATCGGCCGCCGCGGTCGGGCGCGCACGCGCGGGCGGGGCGGTCGCCGGCATGGCTGTCGGCCTGGGGCTGGGCGTCGCGGCTGCGCCGGCGGCGCTGCTCGGGCCGGTCCTGGCGGTTGGGGGCTACCTGTTGCCCGACCGATGGATCGCGCGGCATCGCGGGCGCCGGCGCGAGGCGATCTTGCGTGACCTGCCCGACCTCCTCGACCTGCTCGGGGTCTCGGTGGGCGCGGGCATGCCGCTCGACGCAGCGCTGGCGGCATCGGCGACGCGTCTCGAGGGCCCGCTGGGCGAGGAGCTTGGGCGCACGCTGCGCGACCTCTCGCTGGGATCGCCGCGCAGGAAGGCCTACGAGGACCTCGCGGAGCGCGCGGGCACGCCCGAGCTCACCCGCGCCGTCGCGGCGCTCACGCAGGCCGACGAGTTGGGCGCGCCGCTTCGCGACGCCGTCTCCGCCCAGGCCACCGACATGCGATCGGCCGAGGACGCGGCCGCGCGCGAGCGGGCCGCGCGGGCGGCGCCGAAGATCCAGCTGATCGTGGCGCTGATGATGGTGCCCGCGGTGATGCTCGTCGTGATGGCGGTGCTCATCTCCGAGCTGGCGCGACAGATCGGCGTGGTGATGGGCGCGTGAGCTGCGCCCGACGTTCCAGCTCATCCATTCGCGGAGCCAGGCCCGGCGCCGGGTTCGCGACGGTCGACTACCTCGGTGCCGTGATCGTGGTGGCCGTGCTGCTGTCGTCGCTTCTGGCCCTGCGCCCGCAGGAGGTTTCGCGAACGCCTCCGCTCAACCCGGCGGCGTCCATCGCGCGCCTGGTCGTGGCGCCGGTGCGACGCACGCGCCCCGCCCGTCCCAGGGCTGCACCGGTGCGCCGCCGCCGGGTGCGTCCTCGCGCCGCGCGGCCTCCGCGCGTGGTCGTGGACGCGCCCAGGTGGCTCGCGCGATGATCGTCCGCAGCGCGCCTCCACGATCGAGGATGCCGCGGAGCTTCGGCTCGAGGGCGAGCACGTCGTTGGGCTCGACGGTCGTCCGACCCTGCTCGAGGGATCCGGCGCCCTCCGAATCCCGCTCTCGTGCAGAAGGGCCGGCGCACGCGCCCGGACCGCATCATCGTCCGCGAGGTCCGCGGTGGCGAGGGTCCCGCATGCGTACGACGATGACCTATTCGGACACCAGAGCGGTCCCGGACCCTTCGTGGGCGAGGGCAGGGCATCCGTCCTCTCGGCCCCCGCCTCCTCGACGAGGCACCCGTGCGCCCCCTGCTAC
>JAUVQP010000141.1 GCA_030598075.1 Miltoncostaeaceae bacterium
CATCGGGAGATCTACCGGTCAGCACGTCGCCGCGACGCTTGCGCTCGGGCACATGGCGGCCATCCACGTCGACGCCGACGAGCGGACTCATGCCAGGCAGCGGGCGGACGAGGCCCTGAGATTCGCCGAGGAGTCCGGCCTCGAGGAGCTCGCGGAATGTGCCGTCGCGCATCTCGCCCGCGGCGTGGTGCTGCTGCGCGAGGGGGAGCGCGATGCCGCCGTCGGACAACTCGAGCGCGCCGAGGAACTCGGGGCCCGCGGAGCCGGACCGGCCCCGCTCACGGCCATTCGCATCGAGCTTGCGCGCACCCGTCACGCGGCCGGAGATGTCGATACGGCTCACGCCATGCTCCGCGCGGCCCACGCCGAGCTCCGCGGCTGCCGCGATCCGGGCATGGTGGCAGCGAGCCTCGTCGAGGCAGAAGGAGAGTTGGGCATGTCCCCTCGGGCGGCCTGGCCCGCTGCTGAGGCCCCGGGGCACGAAGAGCTGACCGACCGCGAGGAGGCGGTGCTGCGCCTGCTGACCACGGTTCTCTCGCAGGGCGAGATTGCCGAGCAGCTGTACGTATCGCGCAACACCGTCAAGACCCATGTGCGCGGCCTCTACCGAAAGCTCGGGGTGGGCAGCCGATCCGAGGCCGTGCGCCGGGCTCGCGAGCGCGGCCTGATCTGATCGCAGCGGCCGCGCCGCGGGTATCTCACCCGGGGTGAACTGGGCGCTTGGGCGAGGACAGCTCACCCGCGGGGGCGAGATCCTTACCTCAGCCGGCCGCGACAGCGACCGGCGGCCCCGAGATCAAAGACTGTGAGGTACGAGTATGGGAACCAATCACGGCTACGCGCGGTCGGCCGAGCGTCGCTCGCGATTCGTGCTGGCCGCCCTCGCTCTCGTGACCCTCGGCTGGATGGCTGGAATCGGCTTCGGCATCGCCCGGGCCGTGAGCACCGATGCCGAGTTCGTCACCGACGTGGGCGCCTGGCTCACGCCGGCGCTCCAAGGCGTGATCGCCGTAGCGATCGTGTCCGTCGCGGTGGCCCTCACCGCGATCGTCCGGCGCATTCGCGTCAGGGCAGAAACCATGAGCAGCGTCCTTCCGGATCTGCTCCCGACAACGAAGGGGTAAAGCCGCCATGGCTACCGCGATAACCACCCGAACGCCACCGATAGTCGTCGGACGGCAGCGCGCCATCCCTCGCGAGCGCGAGGGCTTCGACATGCCGAAGATGGCCCGACGGATGTGGCCGCCCATGATCCTCATGGGGCTGATGGCAGTCGTCGCCGGCATCGTCGCCGGGATCGCCCAGGCCAACACGAGCGACGCGCTCGATGTCGCTCGTCTTGCCGCCTGGACGCCGGGAGTTCTCTTCCTCGGCATCGGCTTCCTGCTGGCCGGCATCACGTTCCTGCTGGCAACCGTCCTCGGCGAGCTGCGCGACGGCGGAACCAAGGTCCAACAGCGGCTCGGCGTTCCGGCCCTCATTCTCAAGCGTCCGCTGACGGGGTACCTGTTCCCGGCGGCGATGATGATGGGGCTGATGGTCCTGCTGTTCGCGGCCGCGTTCGGCGTCTATCAGGCGTCCGAGGTCGGCAGTGACCCGGCCCTCGCCGCCGACATCGGCGCCTGGCTGGGACCGGTCCGCTTCGGCGGCCTGGCGCTGATCTTCAGCGGCATCGCTCTCGCCCTGCTGACGATCGGCAAGGCGCTCCGCTTCCAGTCGGATCGCCTCAGCCAGATCGGTCGCTCGGAGACGAGCTCGTAGCGACCGCCGCACTCTGGGCACCAACGCGCCCAGGCTCCCCGAATGGGGTGCCTGGGCGTTTTCTTGCCCGCTCTCCGAAGGCCGGCCTCGCCGTGAAGCGGGCGCCTCCGCGCCGCATCGCGAGGATCGCGCGAAGGGTAGACGCGGGCATGTATGAACAGCCTAAGGGGCTGGGTCAGAGGGAACGGCGGCTCTAGGCGGTCGGAGGCCACCTCTCGGGCTCCGGACGATCCTCGTTGTTGATCTCGGGACGGGGCTGCCGGGCCGGGTCGTTCGACTCGTAGGGGCGCACCACGGGCTCGCGCCACAGCTGGTAGCTGGCGCAGGCCGCGTCGGGATCGTCGGGGTTCTGGCCAATGGCCTCGGCGAGGGCGTGCGCGTCGCCCAGGCCGAGACCCGCGGCGACGCCGGTCTCCGGGCCGAAGAAGTGGGCCGCGTCGCCCAGAATGACGGCCCCGGGAGCCCACCAGCGCTCGGCGGTCAGCACGCGCGGCTCGGAGTAGCGCACCTGGTCGATCGACGTGAGGGCCCCGACCGCCTCGGTCGCCTCGGGCAGAAGGGTCGAGAACGACCTCTTGAACGCATCCAGGCCCGGCGCGAGAGCGGTCTCGGAATCGAGCTTGTCGATGGTCCACCATCCCGCCGAGCCACCCGGCCAGCCCAACAGGCCGATGATGTTTCCATCGGACAGATAGGCCATCGAGAAGGAGCGGTCGATGATCGCCGGTCCCATGAAACCGAGCGCCCCGTTGCCCAGCTCGGTGACGGTTGCCGGCAGGCCGGCCATCTCGCGCGTCGGCGATTGCGCTCCGTCGCAGGCAGCCACCAGATCGGCCGGCACCTCGGCCAGCCCGCCGGGACCCTCCGTGACGACTCCAACGATGCGATCACCGTCGCGCATGAGCTCGACGACCTGCTCCTCGTGCGCGACCGGCACCCCGTCCCCGAGAAGCGCGATGAGCTTGATGAAATCGACGCAGATGGCGACCGGGGTTCCGTCCTCGCGCGGGGCGATGTCCCATCCCGCGGCGCGTAGGCCGTCGTAGACGCCGGCGTCCTCGAGCGCGGGAAATCCCTGGAAGCCCAGCATGAACGGCCGGGGCATGTGGCTCCCCGGCGACTGGCGCTCGAGCACGACCGGGTCCACGCCCTTGCCGCGCAGCAGGCGGGCGAGCGCGAGACCGACCATGCCCCCGCCGACGATGACGACACGCATGTCGGCAATCTACTGGAGCGACGAGCGGCGGCGAGGGCAGCGCGGGGGCGGCATGGGCACGCGCGAGAGCTCGATGCTCGACACATACGGGACCGCGCCCGCCGAGCAAGCCCAGGCGATCGCGTCTCGCGGCGCCGAGCCCAGCGCGGACGACGTGTAGTCGGTCGTCGTCACGAGCAGTCCGCGCCGGACAAGATCTTGGATGGCGGCGCGCGCCGCCCGTCGGGCGCGCGGCGGCGTCGCCCGGTATCGCCGCCGCTCCCCGTCGTAGGTCCAGGTCGCGTCCTCGCGGTTCCAGCCGTCCAGGTGGCGCGCGATGCGTCGCACGGAGCGGTCGCCGTTCTGTGCCATGAGCACGCGCCGGGGCCCGACGAGGCGGGACAACCGGGCAACCAGCGTCCGCATGCCCGCAGCCTGCGCCGGATGGGTCTCGACCATGTCGGTGTTGTCGAGAAACAGTCCGTCGAACCCTTTTCTCAGCATGCCCGGGGCCACGCGCCGAGCCAGCAGCCGCCGAAAGCCCGGACGAGAGGTGTCGGCGTACCACTCGCCCCACCGCTGCCAGAGATCGAGCCGGTAGCGCCGGGCGCGAGGAAACCACGGTCGGGGTCGTTCGATCGTTCCGACCGAGAGGTAGGCGAGCACGCGGGCTCCGCCGCGCTGGAGCGCCGCGACGTCGGCGCGCGTCGCCTCCTGACCGTCCACGACGACCAACTCGTATTGGCGCAATCGTCCCGCGAGACGCGCCGGCGATCCGTCGAGAGTGCCGTCGCCGATCGCGAAGGCGAAGGTGTCGATCTCGGCCAGGGCCGGGTGTCGGGGCGATGCGGTGCTCGCCGCGGGGATCGCGGCCAGAAGCGCCACGGCCACGATGAGCGACGCGGAGCGAATCAGACGGCCCGCTCGAGGATGACGCGCTCGCCCGAGCTCAGACCGAGCGCGTCGGTGGCGCGGTGTCCGTTGACCGCCAGCGCAAGCATGCCGTGGCTGTCGATGTAGGCCATGAGCTTTCCCTCCGGCACATTGCTGAAGGTGCGCTCCACGATCGCCGGACGGGCGCCGCCGGGAAGCTGCACGCGCACGGCGTCGCCGGGCGCG
>JAUVQP010000150.1 GCA_030598075.1 Miltoncostaeaceae bacterium
GAATGAGCCACCACAGCCACCACGGCATGACCGGATCGACCGCGATGGCCAGAAAGCCGGAGCCGAGCAGGAGGAAGATGCCGGGCACGACATGGTGCACCCGCACCCCGCCCACCGAGAGGTTGCCGAGCGGGCCCCAGCCGCGCCGAACCGCGTAGGTGTAGGCGCGCACCAGCCCGAACGTGAGCAGGAACGAGACGAGCAGCCATTGCGCCGGTCGCAGGCCGGCGCCGATCACCTCGTCCCGGAAGGGCTCGACGACGGGAAAGATGTCGGCGAGGTTGGCGGCGGGTGGCACCGAAGCGAACATTAGCGGTGCCCGGGCACGCGCCGAGCGGTGCCGGTCACGATTCGGACGCCGCCCGCGCCGCGGCCGCGTCGGCGAGGGTCTGGGTCGAGCGCCTCCGCGAGTAGGCCAGGAAGATGCCCACACCGAGCACCATCCACAGCGCCAGGCGCACGAACGTCGTCGGGGGGAGCATCAGGAAAACCGCGCCGGACGTCACAATTCCTAGTATCGGCACGAGGGGGCCTCCCGGAATGCGAAACGGCCGCGGCAGGTCCGGTCGCTCCCGCCGCAGCACCAGGACGGAGTAGGACACGAAGGCGAACGCGAGCAGCGTTCCGGCGCTGATGAGCTGAGCGAGGACGTCGAGCGGGACCAGCGCGGCGACCCCCATGGCGAGCGCGACGCTCAGCGCGATCGCGCGCTGCGGCGTGTGGCGCCGCTCGTTCACGCGCGCCACACGCTTCGGGATCATGCCGTCGGCGGCCATCCGCATGAGGATGCGGCTCTGGCCGTAGATGAGGCTCAGCACGCCGGCCGCCAGACCCACGATGGCCGCCACGTTGACGAGCGACCTGAGCCAGTCGAGCTGTCGGTGGGGCTGGAGCGCCGCCGAGAGCGGGTCCGGCACGTCCAGGGTCGTGAAGTCGGCCAAGCCGACCATGACGAACGACACTCCGATGTAGAGGGCCGTCGCCACCATGAGCGATCCGACCACGGCGATGGGCACGGTCCGGCTCGGGTTGCGCGCCTCGCGGGTGGCTGTGGCCACGACGTCGAAGCCGATGAACGCGAGGAAGACGACGCCGGCCGCGCGGAACACGCCGGTCACGCCGAACTCCCCGAAGCCGTCGGACGGGGGGATGAAGGGCTCGTAGTTGGTGCCCTCGACAAAGAAGAGGCCCGCAGCGATGAACAGGATCAGCGCGCCGACCTTGACGATGGTGAGTGCGAGGTCCACCCGCGCGGAGCCGCTGACGCTGCGCGCGAGCAGAAGGCCGACCAGGGCGATGACCGTCAGGGCGGGCACGTTCACCACCCCGGCCGGATCGTCGAACGGACCGCCCTCGAGCGCCGTGGGAAGCCCGAGGCCGGCGCCGTCCAGGGCGTTGGTGGCATAGCCCGCCCATCCCACGGCGATCAACGCCGCGCCCATCAGGTACTCGATCAGCAGGTTCCAGCCGATGATCCAGGCGAGGAACGGGCCCAGGACGACGTAGGCGAACGAGTACGTGCCGCCGGAGGTGGGTACCGCGGTGGCCAGCTCGGCGTACGACAGCGCCGTAAAGAAGGCGGCGATGCCCGCGATGGCGAACGAGAGGGCGATAGCCGGCCCGGCGTATTGGGCGGCGGCCTCGCCGGTGAGCACGTAGATGCCCGTGCCGACGATGACGGCGACCCCCATGGCCGTCAGCGCGACGGGGCCCATCGTCGGAACCAGGGGCGTGTCGGAGCACGTTCGCCGACGGCGCAGCTCGAGCGCGGCGGCCTTGCTCGGTGTTCCCTTGGAGATCCTCACCTCAGCGGACGGCACCGCGAGACCATGGAGCGCCGCCGACCGCGGTGAGGTCTCGCGCTACGGTTGTCGCCGATGGGTGAGGACATCGACCGGGAGCGCTTCGGCCCCGCGGATTTCCATCGCTTCGAGCGGCGGCTGCGCGACGGCCTGCTCGTCGGGATACGCGTCGAGAATCCTCCCGGGGGCGGGCTCGACGGCGTGCTTGCTCGCTTGCGCGGCGACGCCTGAGGGTCGCCGCACCGCCCTAGGCCGCCCGCGTGCCCCCTCGCCGCCGCTCGCGCGCCGCCTGACGCTCGAGGGCGCTCGCGAAGTGCGCGATGACGTCCGTGGGCACGCGGCCCTCGGGCGGATCGAGATCCATCTCATCCAGACGACGCGTGCGACGGTGCTGGGCCTTGGCGATCACCGGACTCTGGGAACGCGGCGCGCGCTGAGCGTCGGCGTCATTCGGTCCCGGCAGGACGAGTTCCATCGTGTGCTCTGTGCTCATGCCGCCGATTTCGCCATCGGGATGTCCTTCCCTCCCCGCGGTGAGCGGCGACTGCGTCCCCCGCGGGCGCCATGGCGCGACGCCGGCGACCCAACCGCGTGCTGAACCGCGTCCGGGAGCCCCGTCAGGATGGATGACGACCATCGGACCGGCGTAAGGAGAATCCATGCCCGCCGACCTCAATCGAGTCACGCTCGTCGGACGCCTCACGCGCGACCCGGAACTGCGGCGGCTGCCGAGCGGCGACCCCGTCTGCGGAATGCGGCTCGCGGTGAGCTCCCGCTCCCGGCAGGAGGACGGAAGCTGGGGCGACCGCAGCAACTACTTCGACGTCACGGTATTCGGCCGCCAGGCGGACACCGTCGCGCAGTACCTCGCCAAGGGTCGGCGCATCGGTGTCGACGGGCGGCTGTCCTGGCGCGAGTGGCAGACCCAGGACGGCGGCAAGCGCCAGTCGGTCGAGGTCATCGCCAACGACGTGTTCTTCCTCGACAGCCGGCGCGACACCGAGTCTGACCTCTCGGCGCCGGCAGCCGAGATGCCCGTGGCCGAGGCTCCGCAACCGGTCGGCGCCGGCGCGGGTACACCCGCCGACGACGACGTGCCGTTCTAGCGCCGCCTCACAAAATGTTCCACCCGGAGCACTCCGCGCCGGCGCCCGGCGCGGGCACGAGCGCCGCTGCCGCTGCCAGCGGGCTCCCCGCTCCCCGCCCGAGTGACGTAGATCCGATCGGGCGAGTCGGCGATGGGCTGACCGTTCCGGGTCGGGCTACTCCCCATCGTGAACGAAGGTCACCCCGAGCGCGCCGGGGCCCGCGTGCGTCCCGACGGCGGGGCCGATCTCGGTGACGAAGGCGGTGCGGGCCGCCGGCCGCACCTCCTCGATCGCGGCGCGAAGCTCGGGCAGGCGCTCGGGGCAGCGCGTGTGCCCGAAACCCACCCAGAGCGGGCGGGCGGGGTCACTTCGCTCCACCACGTAGCGCTGGATGGCGGCCACGGCCTTGGCGGAGCCGCGGATGCGCCCGGCGGGGGCGATCTCGCCGTCGTCGATCTCCAACACCGGGAGGACGCCGAGCAGCGTGCCCATCATTGCCTTGGCCCGACCGATGCGCCCGCCGCGCTGCAGATACTCGAGGGTGTCGAGGGTGAAGACCGTGTGCTGCCGCGCCCGCAGATCCGCGGCGGCCGCCTCGATCTCGGCGGCGGTGCATCCCGCGGCGAGGCGAGCTTGGAGGCGCAGCGCCAGCAGACCGAGCGCGACGCTGACCTGCTGGCTCTCGATGCAGACGATGCGGTCCGGAGCCACCTCTCGCGCGGCGGCTCGCGCGGCGGCGGCGGTACCGGAGAGCTTCCCGGACATGAAGAGGCCGACCGCCGTCTCGCGCTCCCGGAGCGCGGCCCTCATGACCTCGGCCAGCTCGGCGACAGAGGGTTGGGCCGTCGTGGGCGGGCGCTCCGAAGTCGTCAGCCGCCGGTAGAAGTTGTCGCGGTCGAGGTCGACGCCGTCGAGGAAGCCCTCGTCCCCGAACGAGACCGGCA
>JAUVQP010000066.1 GCA_030598075.1 Miltoncostaeaceae bacterium
AGTAGCTCGGACTGTTCCGGACGACGATCGGCGTGGAGATCCGCGCCATGGGGATGGGGGAACGTTTGGCGCCAGGACGCGCTCGCGCGAGCTATTCGTGTGAGGAGTGCGGTCATGTTGCCGCTCGCTGGATGGGGCGCTGCCCCGGATGTGGGGCCTGGGGCGGCCTCTCGGCTGTCTCCACCGCTCGGCCGGGGCTGGCCGAGGTACCCGCGCCGGTGCGCCTCGCGGACCTCGGCGCCGACGCTCCCGATCGCATCCTCACGGGCATCGGAGAGCTCGATCGGGTTTTGGGCGGCGGGTTGGTCGCCGGCTCGGTCGTGCTCATCGGCGGGGAGCCCGGAATCGGCAAGAGCACGCTCGTGCTCGAGGCGCTCGCCGCGCTCTCGCGGCGCGGGCAAGTGCTGCTCGTCACTGGGGAGGAGTCGCCCGCTCAGGTGGGCTCACGCGCCGAGCGGCTCGGCGCCGACTGCGGCGCCGTCGAGGTGCTCGCCGAGACCCGGGTCGACGCGGTCGCCGCGGCCATTCGGGGCCATCGGCCGCTGGTGTGCGCCGTCGACTCCGTCCAGACGCTGATCGCCGACGGCGTGGATGGCGGCCCGGGCTCGGTCGGCAGCGTGCGTCAGGCGACGGCGGAATTGGTGCGCGCGGCGAAGGAGACCGGGGTCGTCATCATCCTGGTCGGCCAGGTCACGAAGGACGGCTCTCTTGCGGGGCCGCGCCTTCTGGAGCATCTGGTCGACTGTGTGCTGACGCTCGACGGGGATGAGCTGCGCGACCATCGCGTGCTGCGGGCGGCGAAGAACCGCTTCGGATCCACGAACGAGACCGGGGTCTTCCGGATGGGCGCCCGAGGCCTGGAGGAGGTCCGGGATCCTACGGCGCTGTTTGTCGAGAGTGGTCCGCGCCGGGTCGGGTCCTGCATCTTTCCCGCCATCGAGGGCTCGCGCGCCATCCTCGTGGAGGTGCAGGCGTTGGTCACGTCCACCCAGATCGTTCCGCCGCGCCGCGTCGCGGTTGGGATCGACCGCACCCGCCTCGCTCAGATCATCGCCGTGCTCGCCCGCCACGCGGGCATCGGGCTCGGGGATCAGGACGTCTTCGTCAGCGTCGCCGCCGGCGCGCGCGCCCTCGATCCGGCGGCCGACTTGGCCATCGCGCTCGCCATCGTCAGCGCGCATCGCGGCCGTCCGATGTCGGCCGCATCGGCGGCCTTCGGCGAGCTCGGCCTGACGGGCGCCGTGCGGCCCGCGGGCCACGCCGTGCGTCGGCTGACGGCCGCGGCCGCGGGCGGCGTGAGCGCCGCCGTTACACCAGCTGTGTCCGGCGCGGAGGGAGAGGTTCCGCGTCCTGACTCGGTCTTCCGAGTCGCGGAGGTCAGGGAGGCCCTCCAGGCCGCGTTCGACTGAAGCGGCTGTCTTGTCAGAACGAACCGAGGGGGAGCGCTTGTACGACGTGGGAGACAAAGTTGTGTATCCGCACCATGGGGCGGGGACGATCCTCAAGCGGGAAGACGAGGAGGTCCTCGGCCAGCGCCGCGAGTACCTTACGATCCAGATCCTCTACAACAACATGACGGTTCGCGTGCCGTGCGAGAACGCCGACAGGGCCGGCCTGCGCCGGGTCATCTCGGAGGAAGCGGTCGACGACGTCCTCGCGGTGCTCTCGGACAGCGGCACGCAGATGCCGAAGAACTGGAACCGGCGCTTCAAGCACAATCGGGACAAGATCAAGACCGGCGACATCTTCGAGCTCGCCGAGGTGGTGCGGAACCTCTCCATTCGCGACCTCGACAAGGGCCTCTCCACCGGAGAGAAGCAGATGTACGGGCGCGCCAAGAAGATTCTCGCAAGCGAACTCATGTACGCGCGGAACATGGGCGAGGACGAGGCCTTGGAGTTCCTCGAGAGCCTGCTCCTCGAGATCGGCGGGAAGCGCTTGGCGGAAGAGAAGGCCGCGGACATCAAGGAGGCCGAGAAGGAAGCCCTCGTCGAGTAGCGCCCCGGACGGGGCGCCCGTGCCGCGCGAGAGGCCGTCTCGGTGGGTCGCGTTGTGTTCCCCCGACCCGTGTGAACGTCGGCGTCCCGGGTACTAGTCTTATTCTCTTGACGTCCGCCTCCGAGGGGGGGGCGGGGCTCAGCCGGCAAGGAGGGAGCAAGCCCACCATGAGTCGGCGTCTGCGAGAGCACCGGCGCGCCGGTCGTCCGCGGTCCGCGCGAGGGGCTGCGCTCGGTCCGCCGCAGCCCGCGGAAGTATCGTGATCCTGGCGTCGCGCATCCTGCTCGCCGTACTCGCCGGTCTGGGCGCGTTCCAGTTGGGGGCCTCGCTCGACCTCTCGAGCGAGATCACGGAGCCCTGGCACTACCTCGCGTGGGCGGCCATGGTCGCCGTCGCGGCGCTCGTCGGCTGGCTCGTCGGAGGAGCGGTCGGGCGTCTGATCCGGGGCCGGCTTCGGGCGATCGAGCGCGCGGCGGACAGCCGTTCCGCCGCCGAGCTCACCGTCGGCGCGCTTGGCCTCGTGGTGGGGCTTGCGGCCGCCGTCCTGGGCGGGGTGGCGGTCGCTCAGCTACCGGTTATCGGCCCGTACCTCTTCCTGCCGGTGCTGCTGCTGGTGGCCTACGTCTTCAGCCGCATCGCCGCCCGACGGCACGTAGACATCCTTCGGCTGGTGGGCATTCGCTCCCGTCGGGCGGAGGTCACCCCGAGGCTCATCGACACGAGCGCGATCATCGACGGGCGTCTCGTCGACATCATGAAGACGCGCTTCCTGACGGGCCCCGTGGTGGTGCCGTCGTTCGTGCTGGACGAGCTGCAGGCGATCGCCGACAGCGGCGATCCCATGAAGCGCGCCCGGGGACGGCGTGGCCTCGATTTGGTGCGCGACATGAAGAGCACGGCCAACGGTGGTTTCAGCGTGCGTGAGGCCGACGCCGACCTCGACGACGACGAGGTTGTCGGGGTGGACGCCAAGCTCGTTCGTATGGCCCGTGCCGACGGGGCGGCCATCGTCACGACCGACTACAACCTCAACAAGGTCGCGGAGATCCACGGCGTCGAGGTGCTCAACGTGAACGACCTCGCCAACGCGCTCAAGCCCGCTGTTCTCCCCGGTGAGCCGTTGGCGGTCCGGATCATCCGGGAGGGCAAGGAGTTCGGCCAGGGGGTCGGTTACCTCGACGACGGCACGATGATCGTGGTGGAGGACGGCCGCAAGCATCTCGGCACCGAGATCACGGTGGAGGTCACCAGCGTGCTTCAGAATCCGTCGGGGAAGATGATCTTCACCAGAATCGCGCAGGGTGACGACTAGGACACGAGCCGCAGGGCGGGCGTGCTTGCGCGCCCGCCCTGCGGCGAGGCCTCGCTAGCAGCACTCGCCGTCGCCGCACTCCGGGCAGCATGGACCGGTCATCGTCGCATCACCCCCCTCCGACTCGTAGGGCTTCCGGCAGGCAGGACCCCGGCTCGCAGGGCTCGCAGTCCTCATCGCCGTCAGCGCGCTCGATCGCGGCAGTGAGTTTCGACCGCAGCCCGTCGAGGGCCGCGATCTCTGCTTCGATCTCTTGCCGCCGGGAGCGCATGGCCGCGACCGTCTCGTCGCACGGGCAGTCGCCCCCGTCGAGGGTCCTGATCAACTCGGAGATCTGGGCGAGCCGCAGGCCCAACGACTGGGCTTGGCGGATGAGGCGCAGCCGCTCGACGGCGTCGTCGCCGTACAGGCGGTATCCGGCCTCGCTGCGGTCCGGAACGGGAAGGAGTCCCAAGCGGTCGTAGTAGCGAACGGTGTCCGCGCTCACGCGGACCCGCGCGCCCAGCTCCGAGACCATCAATCTGCTCATGGAGAGAGGATAGACCTGTGACTCGACTCCAAGGTCAAGGCCCGTTGCCGAGCGCGTTCTCAAAAGTGGCTCACATCCGCCTGTCGGCCACCCACTCCGCGCCGGCCTTTCGGGCCCTCCGCGCCGGCCCCGTGGCGAAGGCTTCCTCGCGGAGCACTAGGATCCCCCGGCGATGTCCACCACCGCCATTCTTCTGGCTGCCGGATCCGGCGTGCGCATGGGTGCCGGAATGCCGAAGGCGCTGCTGCCGCTCGCCGGCCGTCCGATGCTCATGTGGAGCGTGGACGCGCTGGCGGCGAGCGACGTCGTCGACGAGGTGGTGCTCGTCGTTCCCAGGGGGCACTTGCGGGAGACCCAGATGGCGCTCGGCCGGGCGGGCAGCGGCGCGCGCGTCGTCTCGGGGGGCGCGAGCCGGGCAGAGTCGGTCACGAGGGGCCTCGGTACCGTGCCGGACGATGTCGAGCGCGTCGTCGTGCACGACGCCGCGCGCCCTCTTTTGACCCCCGCGCTGGTGCGCTCCGTCATCGAGGCCCTCCAGGGGTTCGATGGGGCGATCGCCGCCGCGCCCGTGTCGGACACGCTGAAGCGCCAGGGCGACGACCTCGCGATCGCCGAGACCGTCGACCGTACGGGCCTCTGGGCCGCCCAGACGCCTCAGGTCTTCTGGACGGAGGTGCTTCGGAGGGCTGTGGCCCGTGCTCAGGCCGCGGGCAGCCTGGCGCTCGCGACGGACTGCGCCTCGCTGGTGGAGGCGGCCGGGGGTACCGTGCGCCTGGTTCCCGCCGCCGCGCAGAACCTCAAGGTCACGACCCCCACCGATCTCGAGCGCGCTGAGTGGTTGCTCGGCCGGGCCGACGACGCCCTTCCCGAGTGCTGACGGATTATCACCTTCACCTTCAGCCTGACGGTGTCGAGTCGCGCGCCGAGGCGGCCCATCGATGGACGGAGCACGGCGGCCACCTGTCCGGCTCCTGGATGGCGCGCTACGTTGAGCGTGCCCGTTCGCGCGCGGTGGGAGAGATCGCGTTCACCGACCACGTGCACCGTTTCGAGGAGGCCCGTGAGTGGCACGACAACCCGTGGTGGCGCGCCGAGGCTACGGAGGACATCGACGCCTACTGCGACGCCATCGTGGCCGCTCAGAAAGCCGGCCTCCCCGTGCTCCTCGGCATCGAGATGGACTGGCTGCCCCGTCGGCAGGACGAGATTGCGAGCTTCCTTGACGGCCGCCCGTTCGACATCGTGCTGGGCTCCATCCACTGGATCGAGGAACTTGCGGTGGACCATCCCGACTACCCGGCGTGGGACCGCCACGCGCCCGAGGTGGTGTGGTCGGCGTATCTCGACCAACTTGTGGCCGCGGCGCGCTCCGGTCTGTTCGACGTTCTTGCGCACCCCGACCTCCCGAAGGTGTTCGGGACGCGCATGCCGGAGGCCATGAGGGCGGTGTTGCACCGCGCCGTGAGGGCCATCGCCGAGACTGGGATCGCCATCGAGTGCTCGTCCGCCGGGCTGCGGAAGCCGGTTCGCGAGCTCTATCCCGACCCAGACCTCCTGGCCGCTTTTCGCGAGGCGGGCGTCCCCGCGACGCTCGCCAGTGATGCCCACCGGCCCGACGACGTCGGCTGCGACTACGCCACCGCGGTCGCCGCGCTACGCGGGGCGGGCTACACGTCGATCACTCGCTTTCGCGGCCGCACGGCCCAGCAGGTGGAGCTGCCATGAGCGTGAGGGTCGGCTCCGGGCTGGACGCCCACCGCTTCGGGGGCGACGGGCCCCTCATGCTCGGAACCGTGCGGGTAGACCATCCGGACGGCTTGGTCGGCCACTCGGATGGGGATGTGATCGCCCACGCTGTCGCGGACGCGATGCTCGCCGCAGCCGGGGATGCGGACATCGGCACCCACTTCCCGCCCGGGGACTCGGCGTGGGCCGGCGTGTCCGGGGCGCGCCTTCTGGCTGAGGTGGTGGCGCGCCTCGACACGGCCGGCCTTCGCGTCGTCAACGCTCATGCGATCGCGGTCTGCCAGGCTCCGCGTCTTGCCGCCTACCGAGACGCCATGCAGGAATCGATGTCGACCATCGCCAGGGCTCCCGTGACCGTGCATGCCACGACCACCGACCGGATGGGCTTCACTGGCCGCGGCGAGGGAATCGCCTGCCAGGCCGTCGCGATGGTCGCCGATCGATGACCACGGATCAGGTCAGCATCTACTCCACGGCGAGCGGCCGCCGGGAGACGCTTCGCCCGGGGCCCGATGGCACCGTACGCATCTACTTCTGCGGTCCCACGGTCTACTCGCGTGTCCATATCGGCAACGCGCGCCCGTACGTCGTTTTCATGGTCCTCAAACGCTATCTCGAGCGTCGGGGTCTGCGCGTCATCCTGGCCTCGAACCTGACCGACGTGAACGACAAGATCTACGTTGCCGCCGGCGCGGAGGGTTGTCCGTCGCGGGAGTTCGCGGAGCGCATGAGCGAGGCCTACGTGGCGGACACGGACCGACTGGGGCTGGGGCGCCCGGACGCCGAGCCGCGGGTCACCGAGTCGATGCCCCAGATCATCGCGCTCACCGAGCGTCTCGTCGAGAAGGGCCTCGCCTACCAGAGCGAGGGCGATGTCTACTTCCGCGTGCGCGATTTTTCCCGTTACGGGGACCTCTCGGGCCGCCGCCTCGACGAGCTGACGCCGTCCGATCCCGGTGAGGGAAAGCATGACCCGCTCGACTTCGCCCTGTGGAAGGGGCGCAAGAAGGGCGAGGACGCCTGGTGGGAGTCGCCGTGGGGTCCTGGCCGCCCCGGGTGGCACATCGAGTGCTCGGCCATGGCCGCCGACGCCCTTGGGGACGGCATGCAGATCCACGGCGGCGGCATCGACCTCGTGTTTCCCCATCACGAGAACGAGATCGCGCAGTCCGAGGCGGCCTCCGGCATGACGTTCGCAGAGATCTGGATGCACAACGAGATGCTGGAGCTGTCCGGCGACAAGATGAGCAAGAGCGAGGGCAACATCGCGCTCCTCGCAGACGTGCTCGACCGCTGGCCGAGCGAGGTGGTCATCGCCTACTTTCTCACCAGCCACTACCGTTCGCGGCTACCGTTCTCGGACTCACGCATGGAGCATGCGGAGGCGGTCGTGGAGCGGCTCCGCAATGCCCTTCGCACCCTCGATCGGGCCGCCGCCGCCGGGGGGCGCGGCTACGACCCGGAGCTGGCGGCCGCGGTCGTGGACGCGCGGCAGCGCTTCTTCGCGGCCCTCGATGACGACTTCGGGACACCGGGGGCCTTCGCGACGCTCTTTGACCTGGTGCGGGTGGTCAACCAGCGTGCGGCGGGCGCCGCCGCCGGCGCGGATCAGCTGCGCGAGGTACGGCGCGAGATCATCGATCTGCTCGACGTGTTCGGGCTCGGGTCGATCGACTCCGACCCCCTGCCGGCTGTTCCGAGTGAGGTCACCGATCTGCTGGCGGAGCGCGAGGCGGCCCGGGCCTCGCGCGATTTCGCGCGGGCGGACGATCTCCGGGCGAGCATCGCGGAGTACGGCTTCGACGTGATGGACACCGCGGAAGGCCCCCGGATCCACGCGCGATGAGCGGGGAGGTCGTCTACGGCCGAAACTCGGTGCGCGAACTGATCGCGGCCGCGCGGCGCCCCGTCCACGAGATCTGGTCGCTGCCATCGCTGCGTGGCGAGCAGTGGCTCGCGGACCAGCCGGTCTCCGAGCGGTCGCGCGCCGAGATCGGGCGCGCGGCGGGATCGGGCTCCCATCAGGGGATCGTGGCTTTCACCGACCCCTACCCGTACGCGTCGAGCGCCGACATCCTGGTCGGCGACGGCCCGGTCGTCGCGATCGACGGCGCCGAGGATCCGCGAAACCTCGGCGCGATCGCCCGCGTCGCGGAGGGCGCCGGGGCGGCCGGAATGCTGATTCCGCGTCGTGGGGGTGCGTCGATCACTCCGGTCGCCGCCAAGGCCTCGGCGGGCGCCGTGGAGCACTTGGCCATCGCTCGGGTGGGGAGCATGCTCGCTGCGTTGAACGACGCTCGCCAAGCGCGGCGGATGCTGGTGGGATCCGATCCCGACGGGATCGATTTCCGCGCCGCCGAGCTTCCGCGCGACGCCCTTATCGTGCTCGGGTCCGAGGGCGCCGGCCTACGGCCTCGGGTACGGCAGGCGTGCGACCAGATCGTCGCCATCCCGATGGCGGGCCGGGTGCGGTCGCTGAACGTCTCGGTGGCCGCCGGGGTAC
>JAUVQP010000163.1 GCA_030598075.1 Miltoncostaeaceae bacterium
ACGCGGACCCCCGGCCTGACCCTCGCGAGCCCGACGGCGAGGCGCACGGCACACAACTCGCGAGCCTCCTCCTTCGCTCGCCAAGCCTCGCGGGTCTTCCCCCGGAGCGGGTGCCCCGCGTCCTCGCGTATCGGGTGGTGGCACGCGAGGCCATCGGCGGGCGACTCCGGCCGCTGGCGCGGAGCGACCGCGTCCTCGCGGCCCTCGAGCGCTCGGTTGACCCGGATCTCGACGGGAATCCCGCGGACCGGGCCGAGGTGATCCTCCTCGGTCTCGCCACCAGCTTCTCGGGGACAGGCCTCGACCCCATCGCCATGGCTTTGGCCGCCGCCGATCGCGTCGGCTCGACGGTGGTCGTCCCCGCGGGCAACGACGGGCCGACCTTCGCGCGTCCCGGCAGCGTCGGCTCGGCGGCGGCGACCCCCACGGCGATCACCGTTGGTGCCCTGTCGGATGGCTCTCCGCGAACCGCGAACGTCGAGATCGTCATCGGAACGGCACGCGCCGGTCTGGGTCCGCTTCCCCTGATGGGCCCGGACCCGGACGGCTCACCGCTTCGGCCGGTCGTCCTCGACGGCACCGAGGGGCTGGCGGCCGCCGGCGCCCCGGCGTCCTATCTCCACCCGGACGGTCGGAGCCGCGTCGACGGTCGCCTGGCGATCGCCGCCCGGGATGGCGGGACGCTCCTCGAGGCCGCCACCGCCGCGGCCGAGGCCGGCGCTCGAGCGCTGGCCATCTGGGACCGGGACGGACCGGCAAGCTTCCCGGGAGTCACCGGTGGCGCGCGCTGGCCGATCCCGGTGGTCGGTCTCGGGCCCCGGCAGGGGGAGGGGCTCGCGCGCCTGCTGGTGTCCCGCGGCGACGTGGCCGTGCGCCTCTCCCTGTCTCGTGCCCCGTTTCCGGCTGCGCGCTTGGCGTCGTTCTCGTCCACTGGGCCGACCCCCCGCGGTGGCGTGAAGCCGGACCTGCTGGCGCCCGGTGTGGACCGACCGACCGCCTACCCGGCCCCGGCTCCGGGCGCGCAGCCGCGCTCCGCGACCCTGACCGGGACGTCCGCTGCCGCGGCCGATGTGGCGGCCCGCGCCCTTCGACTGCGCGTGGACCATCCGGGGCTGGGCCCCCGCGCGGTTCACTCGCTGCTCGTGCAGGGCGCCCGCCCGCTCCGCGGCGTCTCCGTCCTGTCCCAGGGAGCAGGGGTGGTCGGTGCACCCCCGGCTCCCACCGGGCTCGCCATCGACCCGCCGATCGTGCGCCTGCGCCCCGTGAAGGGGGGATCCGTCCTGCGAGCGTCGATCCGCAATCTCGGAGACGGCCCGGGCGCGTACGTGCTCCGCGTTCGGCCGGCGACCGGGCCGCCCGTCGGGCTCGGGAGGCTGACGGTCCGACCCGGCGCCGAGGTCGTCGCCACGAGGCGTCTTCGGATGGCGCCCGGGCGGGCCCGCGGGCGTCTCGAGATCGTCACCCGCTCGCCCGGCACCGAGGATCGGGTAGTCGCCTTCGCGCCGGCGGAGCCGTTGCGGATCCCTCCCGTCAAGGACGCCCTCGGCGCTCCCGAGGTTCGGGTCCGGTCGGGGTTGGCGCAGGTTCGCATCCGCGTGGGCCGGCGGAGGAGGGCGCGCGGCCGGATACAGAGCGAAGAGGTGCACGATCTGCGCCTCTTCCTGCTGCCGGCGGGGGGAGGTCGCCCGTTGGCGGTCCTCGGGGGCAAGCTCCGCGCCGACTGGCCGGCGGGCACCTATCGGTTCCTGCTGGCGGGCCGCCTCGCGGACGGCTCGGAGGCGCCGCCGGGTCGCTATCGGCTGCGGGCGAGCGCGGTCGGTGCCAACGGGAAGAGGGTCACCGCGACCAGCCGGTCCTTCTCGCTGGGGTAGAGGCCGGCTCACGATGACGGCCCACGACCGTCCGCGGGCTCGATAACCGTCGCGATGACCTGTCATCGCTCGGGGCGATGCCCCAGCATGCCGCCCTCCATGCCTCCGTGCCCTGCTCGGTGTTCTCAGGCTGTCGGCCGCGGCTCGCTCCGAAACAGCCTCCACACATCGGATGGACCTCGCGCCTTGCGCCGGGCGGTGTCCCGGGCGTAAGTTTGTTCGTGATGTCACAAACTCTCGCGCGCCGATGAGCACCGACCGGCTTACGCTGGGTGTCGCGTCGCGCCTCTCGCGCTATCTCCAGGTCCTCACTCAGGCGAAGCGCATGGGGAAGACGACCATCAGCTCCCAGTCGATCTCGGAGTACACGAACGTCAACCCGACGCAGATCCGGCGCGACCTGTCGGGGTTCGGGAAGTTCGGCAAGCGGGGCGTCGGCTACGACATCGACTCGCTCATCGGCCAGATCCGGAAGATCCTCCGGGCTTCGGGCCAGCACAACATCGTCCTGTTCGGCGCCGGCAACCTCGGCCTCGCCATCGCGGGGTCGGGCGTCTTCGCGGACCACGGCTTCAACATCGTGGCGATCTTCGACGTGGACCCGGAGCGCGTCGGCGCGGAGGTCGGCGATCTCACGGTCCTCCGCTACGACGAGCTTCCGCGAATCGTCGAGAAGGTGGGCATCGAGGTCGGCGTCCTCGCCGTGCCGCGCGAGGCTTCCCAGTCCGTCGCCGACGACCTGGTGGCGTCGGGCGTCAAGATCATCTTCAACTACAGCGACGCGCTGATCTCGGTTCCGTCGGACGTGACCGTCCACACGTCGAGCCCCGCCATCGAGCTTCTCTACGCGCTCTACTTCTACCTGTCGTAGAGCCGCGGGCGGCGGGGCCGGGCGCGTTGATAGCATCGCGAGGGGTGGGCCGCCCGGAACCGGATATCCTCGCGAGCGTCCGCGAGCGCTTCGACGAGGCCGTCGACGGCACCGTCGGAATCGAGGAGGAGTACCAGCTTCTCGATTCCGAGACCCTCGGTCTCACCAGTCGCTTCGAGGAGCTTGCGGCCGCGGCGCAGGAGCCCCTCGCATCCCGGCTCTGCGGGGAGCTCATCGCAAGCGAGATCGAGTTCAAGACCCGGCCGCACGCCACGTTCGCATCGGCGGCAGAGGAGCTGGTCGAGGGCAGGCTGGCGACGCTTGCG
>JAUVQP010000023.1 GCA_030598075.1 Miltoncostaeaceae bacterium
CGCAGCGACATAAAAAACCCGACTAATTAGCGTCAGGTTGACATTAGCGCAGGACGCGGCCGTTATGTCCGGGTCATGTGACCCGAATGTGGTGGCGCGGGCCGTGCGCCCTCTGTCGCTTCGGTTGGAGGAGGCGATCTCCTCCGTGGCCTCGCCCGGCCGGCGCGGCGCTCGGCGAGAGCGGGAAGGGCGCCGACCCGCAGCCGCCGCCCTTCGGCATGCCTGCTACTGGAGCGACTCCACGTAGGCCACGACGTCGTCCAGGTCTTGTCCGGTCGCCAAGCCCGCCGGCATGCCCGCGCTGCCGTCGACGGTCTGGTCGCGCACGGCGTCGGCCGTCAGGTCCATGCCCGCGAGCTGCGGCCCGATGCCACCTGCCGCGCGGCCTTCGTCGAGATGGCAGGCGATGCAACTCCGCTGGAAGACGATGAGCCCCGCGGAGACGTCGCCGGTCGGCGCTGCTTCCGTGGTGGGCTCCGCCTCGGTCGTGGGCTCCGCCTCGGTCGTGGGCTCCGCCTCGGTCGTGGGCTCCGCCTCGGTCGTGGGCTCCGCCTGGGTGGTGGGCTCCGCCTCCGTGGTGCTGTCGGAGCTGTCGTCGCTGCTGCCGCATCCGGCGGCGACGCCCAGGACGGCCGCCGCTGCGATGATGCCGAAGAGGACTCGTGGTCGACGCATTGCTCTCCCCCAAGAACGTCTGTCGCGCCACCCTAATGCACCAGGGCCGCTTGCGCGACATCGGGGCCTCGGGCAGCCGTAGGATCGGGCGATGACCGTGCGCGTCTCGCCACGCCTGGAGGCCATGCCTCGCTACGAGCCCGGCCTGACGACGGCCGAGGTGCTCGCCCGCTACGGGCTGAGCGCCGCGATCAGGCTGGCGTCGAACGAGAGCCCCTTCCCGCCGCTTCCCGGGGTGGAGGCGGTTCTTCGGAACGGGCTGGCCGGGCTCAATCGATATCCGGACGGGCCCGCGGCGGCCCTTCGACGGGCACTTGCCGAGCGGCACGGCGCACGGCCGGAGCAGGTGGTCGTGGGCAACGGATCCTGCGAGCTCATCCTGCTCGCCGGCCAAGCGCTGCTCGATCCCGGCGCGACGGTCGTCCACGCGGAGCCGAGCTTCGCCCTCTATCCGCATCTGGCCGCGGCCTCCGGGGCGGAGGCGATCGCCGTTCCCCTGGCGGCGGACGACGGCCACGATCTCGACGCGATGGCGGCCGCGGTGGACGAACGCACCCGTCTCCTGGTCGTCTGCAACCCCAACAACCCGACGGGCGTCTACCGCTCCGCTGCGGAGATGGAGCGTCTCGTCGCGAGCCTGCCCGAGGATCTCCCCGTCCTCGTCGACGAGGCGTACCACGACTTCGTGGACTGCCCAGATCGCAGCCGGGTCATGTCCTTGGCCCGCGAGCGCCCGAACCTGCTGGTCACCCGAACCTTCAGCAAGGCGCACGGCCTCTGTGGGCTCAGGGTCGGCTACGCCGTCGGCGGGGAGGACCTCGTCGCGGCGCTGGACAAGGTGCGCCAGCCCTTCAATACGAACGCGCTCGGGCAGTCCGCCGCCCTGGAGAGCCTCGGCCACACCGCCGAGCTGGAGCGGCGCGTCCGGTCCATCATCCAGCAGCGCGACGCGATGGCCGATTCGCTTGCCGAGAGGGGCCGGGCCTTTACGACCAGCCGCGCCAACTTTATCCTGGTGTCGTCGGGCACCGGCCCGACCGCTGACGGCTCATCCGTTCACGAGCAGTTGCTGCGGCAAGGGGTCATCGTTCGCGACGGCCGCGCGCTCGGTTGCTCAGGGCGGCTCCGGGTCTCCATCGGAACACCGGAAGAGAACGCGGCGTTTCTTGCCGCGCTCGATCGCGTACTCGAGCCGGAACTATGAGGAAGGGCGTTTGACGCAATGATGATCGTCATGAACCAGGGGGCCACCGAGGAGCAGATCCGCCACGTGGTCGAGCGCATCGAGGAGGCCGGCGCCAAGGCCCATCCGTCGCGCGGGGAGTTCGTCACGGTCATAGGGGCGATCGGCGACGACCGCCAGATCGTCGCGTCCATGCAGCTCGAGGGCGAGCCCGGCGTGGAGAAGGTCGTTCCCATCCTCAAGCCGTACAAGCTCGTGTCCGCCGACTTCGGCGGCACCGACGGGCACGTCGCGGTTGCCGGCCGCCGTATCGGTGGCGGAACCTTCGGCCTCATCGCCGGTCCGTGCGCCGTGGAGTCCCGCGAGCAGACCCTCAGCACGGCGCGCGCCGTGAAGGCCGCCGGTGCCGGCTTCCTGCGCGGTGGCGCGTTCAAGCCGCGCACCTCGCCGTACGCGTTCCAGGGCCTCGGGATCCCGGGCCTTGAGATCCTCGTCGAGGCGCGGGCCGAGACGGGCCTCCCCATCGTCACCGAGGTCATGAACCTGCGTCACATCGACGATGTCGTCGAGGTCGCGGATATCGTGCAGATCGGGGCGCGCAACGTCCAGAACTTCGATCTGCTGCGCGAGCTCGGTCAGGCGGGCGTCCCCGTGCTCCTCAAGCGCGGCCTCTCCACCACCATCGAGGAGTGGCTGCTCTCGGCCGAGTATGTCGCCCGCGAGGGGAACAGCCAGGTCATCCTCTGCGAGCGGGGCATTCGCACCTTCGAGACCGCGACGCGCAGCACGCTGGACATCTCCGCGGTTCCCGTCGTGAAAGCGCTCTCGAGCCTTCCGATCATCGTCGATCCGTCTCACGCGGCCGGCCGGCGCGACCTCATCCTGCCCCTGGCGCGCGCGGCTGTCGTCGCCGGCGCGGACGGCCTTATCGTCGAGGTACACCC
This sequence comes from Miltoncostaeaceae bacterium, assembly GCA_030598075.1. GTDB lineage: Bacteria > Actinomycetota > Thermoleophilia > Miltoncostaeales > Miltoncostaeaceae > JARFPS01. Next base: position 2,803 of record JAUVQP010000023.1, read on the forward strand.
GGCGCCCGAGACGGCGCTGTGCGACGGTCCGCAGGCCCTCCGCGCCGAGGACTTCTCGGCGTGGGTCGCCGACGTCCGCCGGTGCGTCGACCTCATGGGCAAGGTGATGGCTGGCGAGGAGAGCGCCGTCTCCGCTTGACGCGTTCGGCGGGCGGGTGCACCCCAGAGACGTGGCGGGGCCGGTGATCGGTCCCGTCGCGATCGTCGGCGTCGGGCTCATGGGTGGCTCGCTCGGCCTTGCCCTGGCGGAGCGAGCCGGGGTTGGCGAGATCCGCGGCGCCGATCCGGATGCCGGGGCGCTCGCGCTCGCGCGCGACCGAGGGGCCATCACCGAGATCGCCTCGTCGGCCGAGGAGGCCGCCGACGGCGCGTCGATGGTGTTCCTGGCCGCTCCGGTCCCACAGCTCGCCGAGCTGGCGAGAAGTGTCCTGCGCGCGTCGGGCCCATCCTGCGTCGTCTCGGATCTCGGTTCGGTCAAGAGCGCGGTGCTCCGCTCGCTCGACGCGCGTGAGCGGGAGCGTTTCATCGGGGGGCACCCGGTCGCCGGTGGCGAGCGAGCGGGCGTGGTCTTTGCCCGGGCGGACCTGTTCGACGGCGCCACGTGGTTCCTGACTCCCGGCGTGGAGGCCCGGCCCGAGCTGTTCGAGCGCCTGCACGCGATCGTGGGAGCGATCGGCGCCCGGCCCGTCGCGATCGATCCGGAGGTGCACGACCGGCTCATGGCGCTCGTCTCGCACCTCCCGCATGTTCTCGCGGGGGCGCTCGTCAACCAAGCGGGCAGCGCGAGCCCCGGCGGCCGGGAGGCCCTTCGGAGCGCCGGGCCCTCTTTCGCCGACCTCACGCGCGTCGCGGGGGCGAACCCGCCGCTTTGGACCGACATCCTGCTGGCGAACCGGGATGCCCTGCTCGATGCGATCGAAGGGTATCTCCATGAGGTCGACGAGTTCACCGCGGCGCTTCGCGAGGGCGACGCCGGCCGGCTCGCGGAGGCCATGGAGCGGGCTGCGCGGGGGCGGGAGCGTCTGATCGAGGAGGATGCCGCCGCTGCGGAGCCATGGCGCGTGGTTGTGGGAGTCCCCAACCGCCCCGGCGTCATCAGCGAGATCGCGACCGCGCTCGGCCACGCGCACATCAACCTCGAGGACCTGCGCGTCCGCCCGGGCGCGGCCGAGGAGCGGGGAGAGCTGGATCTGGTCGTCGACGGCGAGGATGCGGCGCGCGAGGCCGCCTCGCTGGTCGAGCGCCGGGGCTACCCGGCCAGCACCGCCCCCGCCGACTAACGTACCCTGGCCGTCTCGAGAAGAGGACCATTGGCCGATCCGTCGTCGACCACGATCGCCCTGACGGGCATCAAGCCCACCGGCTCGCCAACGCTCGGCAACTACCTCGGAATGATCCGTCCCGCGCTGGCGCTCACCGAGCGTCACCGGGCGCTGTATTTCATCGCCGACTACCACGCCCTCACCACGGTGCATGACGGCGCCGAGCTTCGCCGCCTCACCCACGAGCTGGCCGCCACCTGGCTCGCCGTGGGCCTGGATCCCCGGACCGCGCTCCTCTATCGGCAGTCCGACGTGCCCGAGATCTTCGAGGTGGCCTGGATCCTGTCGTGCTTTGCGCCGAAGGGGCTGCTGAACCGCGCCCACGCGTACAAGGCCATCGTGGAGGCGAACGAGGAGGCCGGGCGCGCGAGCGACCACGGCGTTTCCATGGGGCTCTTCAACTATCCGGTCCTGATGGCGGCCGACATCCTGTCCTTCGATGCCGACGTCGTCCCGGTGGGGTTGGACCAGAAGCAGCACGTGGAGATCGCCCGCGACATCGCCGACGCGGTCAACGCGACCTACGGCGAGGTTCTTCGGCGGCCTGAACCGCTCGTCGACCAAACGACACAGACGATCCCCGGGACGGACGGGCGCAAGATGAGCAAGAGCTACGGCAACACGCTGCCTCTCTTCGCCGATGCGAAGAGCCTCACGAAGCAGGTAATGAGGATCGTCACCGACTCGCGGCGTCCCGAGGAGCCGAAGGACCCAGAGGGCGACACCCTGTTCCGCCTCTACCGCGCCGTGGCGCCCGAGCCCGACGTCGAGGCGCTTCGGCAGCGATACCTGGCCGGCGGCGTCGGCTACGGCGAGGTCAAGGAGGATCTTGCGGCGCGCTTGGTCGCCGAGTTCGAGGCCCCGCGCGAGCGCTACGAGGAGCTGGCAGCCGACCGCGCGCGCGTCGACGCAATTCTCGCCGACGGGGCGCGGCGCGCGAGAGAGCTGGCCACGCCCGTTCTGGCCCGGTTGCGACGGGCGGTCGGCACCGTTTGAGGCTCGCCCTGGGCCGCCCGTCCATGACCCCCTAAGCCGGCTCGGGGGGCCATCCGGATCGCTGGAAGAAATCGAGGAGCTCGCGCGAGACGGCGCCGCCACGCCACGCGAGGGGCGACTCGCCGAGCTTCTCCACCACGAGGGTGGCCCGGGGGATCCGCGCCGCGTACTCCTCGGCCATCGCCAGCGGATGGTCGGCGTCGACCTCGTCTCGGCTTCCCACCACGAGGGTCGGCGCCGCGATTCCGCGAAGGGCGTCGAGTCCGTCGAAGGCGCTCGTGCGCTGGACAGCGCGAAGCGCTTCGGCGACCGCGTCGGGGTGGAGGTGGCGCTCCATGCGCTGGCGGATGACGGTCCGCGCGGCGTCCCGCCACCTCTCGGGCATCGAGAACGGCCCGAGCGCGGCCAGGAACCCCTCGACGCCGCCCTCCTGAAACCCGTCGGCCAGGCGGTCCCAGTAGTCGGGCCGGCGCGCCGGCCGCCCCTCGTGGGCCGGCGTGATCAGCGCGAGGGCGGCGACGCGCTCGGCATGGCGCAGCGCCAGCGCCGCGGCCGTGGCGGCTCCCATCGACTGTCCGACGACGGCCGCCCGCTCGACGCCCAGCTCGTCCAACACCGTGACGGCGTCGCTCACGAGAGAGTCGTAGGAGTACTCCGGGGCATCGGAGGACTCGCCGTGGCCGCGAGCGTCGTAGGAGATCACCCGGTAGCCCGCCTTGGGCAGTGTGCCCGCTCCGTGCACGACGTAGCGCCGCGTGGCCGTCAAGCCGTGGAGCAGGAGGACCGCGGGGCCGGCCCCGCGGTCCTCGCCCGCGAGTTCCACGGCCCCGGCGTGGACGCGGAACGGTCGTGCTGTGACGGTCGGGCCGGGCATCGACGGACCCTAGCCGGAAGGCAGCGCCGCGGTCCGGGATCTGGTGCAATGACCCCATGGCCTCGTCGGACGCCCAGCTCGCAGCGGAGATCCTGGGGCATGAGGTCGCGCTGACCCTGCCCGCCCGCGAGGGCCTTCTGCTCGTGGCGGCCTCCGTGGCGGGCGACCCCCCGCGCGTCCGGGCGGCGTGGATCGACCCCGACGAGCGGTGTATCGTCGCGCGGATCGCCTGTCCGCCCGGCCGTCCGAGCCGCTGGCGTCCCGTCGTGGCGTCGTCGGTTGTGCTCAGCGGTCCCCATAGCCCGAGCGACCGGCTGCTGCTGGCCCGGTCGGCGCATGAGGCGCGCGCGATTCGTCCTCATCTGGCCGGCGAGGAGGACGAGCGGCGCCCGACCGCGGTGGGCGCCGATGGGCTGTCCATCGTGCGGCTGCCGCCCGAGGGCGTGGTGCTCGACGTGGACGCCCTCGATCGCCGGGGCGAGCCGATCGGGCGGCTCGTGCGAGCCGGCATCGCCGAGCTTCGGACCGACGGCGGCACGGTCAGCGGTCGCCTGGGAGCCTCTCACGGCATGGGTGCCGGCATCGGCCGTGGACGGTGGGCCCCGAGCCTCCCGACGGCGGCCTTCGAGATCGGTTACCAGCCGTGGCTGCCGGCGTGGGTGCCCGAGGGACTGTCCCGGCAATCGCCCCGCGTGGAGCCGGACGTCGCCTATCCGGCCGCGCCGCCGGCGGTGATCGTGACGTGGTCCGGCGGCGGCGCCCGCGTCCTCCTTCGGCAGACACCGTCCCCGCTCGCGAGCCCGGACACCGGCGGCTCTCGGGCGCGCGAGGTCGACGTCGCCGGGGTGCGGGGCGTGCTGCGCGGCCGGCGGCTGGTGACCCTCGTCTGGGAGACGCCGGATCGGGCCTTCGGTCTCCAGGTCCGCGGGCTGGAGAGGGGCGAGGAGATCGCGCTGCGGGTGGCGCGCTCGGTGAGGCCCGAGAACCTCCCGGAACCCCAGGGTGCCGAGCCCTCGCCCTAGCTCGCCGGTAGCCTCTTTGCCGATGCCCTCCCTTCGCGTTCCGCCCGCCGCCTCCCTCGCCGGCGAGATCATGGCCCCGGCCGACAAGTCGATCACCCATCGGGCGCTCCTGCTCGCGGCGGTCTCCGACCGATCTGTCCGTGTCGATGCCACGCTCGACGCCGAGGACACGCAGTCGACCGTCGGCGCGGTGCAGCGTTGTGGGGTCGAGGTGTCCGGCGAGCTGGGCGGGTCGTTGGAGGTCGCGGGCGTGGGCCTGCGGGGCCTCAGGCCTCCGCCGGCCATCGATTGCGGCAACGCCGGCACCCTCATGCGCCTTCTGCCCGCCCTGCTCGCCGGGCAGTCGGCGGACCATTGCGTGCTCGACGGCGACGACTCGCTTCGCCGGCGTCCCATGGACCGCGTGGCCCGTCCGCTGCGGGCCATGGGGGCCGGCGTCTTCACGGCCCCCGGGGGGACGCCTCCGCTCGTCGTGGACTGCCGCCAGAGGCTGGTGGGATGCCGGCACGAGCTTCCCGTCGCTAGCGCGCAGGTCAAGAGCTGCCTCCTGCTCGCCGGCCTCTACGCCGAGGGCGAGACCTGGGTGGTGGAGCCCGCACCGTCGCGCGATCACACCGAGCGCCTCCTCGAGGCCGCCGGCGTGCCGCTGCTACGGGACGGAGACGCCGTCGGCGTGCGGGGTCCGGCGGAGGGCCTCGGCCTCCCCGACATGGAGGTGCCGCGCGACTTCTCTTCCGCGGCCCCGCTGATCGTGGCGGGCGTTCTGCGGGGAGATCCGGCCGTGCGCTTGCCGGGCGTCAACCTCAATGCGCGCCGCACGGGACTGCTGGCCGTCCTGGAGCGCATGGGCGCAGCGGTCACCGTCGAGGACCGACGCCACCTTGGGGGCGGGGGAGAGCCGGTCGGGACGATCGTCGCCCGGCGGGCGACCACCCTCCACGCCACCGAGATCGTCGCCCACGAGGTGCCGTCCCTGATCGACGAGTTGCCGCTCGTGGCGCTCCTCGGGGCGTTCGCGGCGGGGCGCACCGTGGTGCGTGGGGCCTCCGAGCTTCGAGTCAAGGAGAGCGATCGCATCGCCACCGTCGTCGCGGTCCTGCGCGCCCTCGGCGCCACCATCGAGGAGCGGGAGGATGGCTTCGAGGTCGAGGGTCACCCCAGCCTCCGAGGAGGGGAGGCCGACGCGGCGGGCGATCACCGGCTCGCGATGCTCGGCGCCGTCGCCGGCTTGGCGAGCGAGACCGGCGTCGTGGTGAGCGGCTTCGAGGCCGTCGGCGTCTCCTACCCCGGGTTCGGTCGCGACCTCGCTGCGCTGGCGTCCGAGGGTGCAGCATGATCGTCGCGATCGACGGTCCGGCCGGAGCCGGAAAGAGCTCCGTCGCGCGGGGGCTCGCGGCCCGGCTCGGGATCGGGTACCTGGACACCGGCGCGATGTACCGGGCGCTCACGCTGCTCGCGGCGCGACGCGACGTCGATCCCGACGACGGCGCGTCGCTGGCGTCGCTCGCCCGGGACCACCCGGTGACGTTCTTGGACTCCTCCGCGGGGCGGCGCGTCTGCGTCGATGGCGAGGACGTCACGGACGCCATTCGAGCTCCCGAGATCAGCGCGAGCGTCTCCGTCGTGGCGACGCATCGCGACGTGCGAGCGGTCATGGTCTCGGCCCAGCGACGCGCTCTCAGCTCCGGCGACTGGGTCGTCGAGGGCCGGGACATCGGGAGCAACGTCTGCCCGGGCGCCGACGTGAAGATCTTTCTCACGGCCTCCGACCGCGAGCGCGCCCGGCGCCGGCGGGGCGAACTGGCCGCGTGGGGGATCGTCGGCGACGAGAGCGAGGTACTCGGCGACCTGCGGTGGCGCGACCGGCTCGACAGCGAGCGCGAGCAGGATCCGCTGGTCGTGCCCGAGGACGCGGTGGTGATCGACTCCACGGCCCTCCCTCTGGACGAGGTCGTCGCGACGATCGCGCGGGTGGTGGGCGACATGACCGCGGCTGCCCGTGAGTGAGCTGCCGCGCTACACGACGCCGTGGTTCTTCGCCGCCCAGGCGGTGTGCGTGCCCCCGGTACGGCTGCTCATGCGCATGCGCCAGTCCGGCAGGGAGAACCTCCGCGGCGACGGCGCGCTGCTCGTCGCCTGCAACCACATCTGCGAGATCGATCCGCCCGCCGTGGGCGTGGCGGCGCTGCCCAGCAAGCTCTTTTACATGGCGAAGGCGGAGCTCTTCGAGATCCCCGTCATCGGTCGACTCCTGCCCCACGTCGGCACGTACCCCGTGCGCCGGGGGGAGGCCGACCGCACGTCGTTTCGCATCTCCCGCGGGATCCTCGAGCGCGGCGACGCGCTGCTCGTCTTTCCCGAGGGAACGCGCAGCGCAGACGGTCGCCTTCGCGCCGCGCAGCCCGGTGCCGGTGCCCTCGCGCTGGCGGAGGGCGTCCGGGTGGTGCCCACCGCCATCTGGGGAAGCCGGCGCCCCTTCGGGCCGATCCGCATCGTCTTCGGGGAGCCGATCGACCTCACCGGCACCGACGGCGACTCGCGGTCGGTGCGCGCTCGGAGGGCCGCGGACGCGATCATGGCCGAGATCGCGGCGCTCCTGCCGCGCGTCGGTGGGCCCGCCCAGCCGCCGCCCACGATCGATGCCTGACCGCCGCCGGCGCCCCTGGCGACCACCTCGGGAGGGCACCACGGTGCGACCCGACCAGCCCACGGTGGCCATCGTGGGCTTTCCGAACGTCGGGAAGTCGACGCTCTTCAATCGGCTGGCCGGCCGCCGCGAAGCCGTCGTGGATCCCGCGCCGGGCGTCACCCGAGATCGGCGCGTGGTTGGCACCGACTGGAACGGCCGCGCATTTCAGCTCGTCGACACGGGGGGGTTCGACGCCGCCGACGACTCGGACGTCGGGCGCAAGGTCGCCGACCAGGCGGCGCGCGCCGCCGCGGAGGCGGATCTCGTGCTGCTCGTACTCGACGCGACGATCGCGCCGACTCCGGGCGACCTCGATCTCGTGGAGCGGCTCCGTCGCGAGCGCTCCCGCGTGATGCTGGTTGCCAACAAGTGCGATGGGCCCGGCGTCGCGCTTGCCGCGCACAACCTCGCGTCCCTGGGTCTCGGAGAGGTGATCCCGGTCTCCGGAATACACGGCCTCGGTGTGGGCGACCTGCTCGACATCATCGTCCAGCGTCTCCCCGAGGCGCCGCCGTCCGAGGCGCTGGCGGATGCGCCAGAGGCCGATCGCCCGCCGGCCATCTGCATCGTGGGCCGCCCGAACGTCGGCAAGAGCTCGCTGCTCAACGCGCTGCTCGGGACCGAGCGCGCCGTCGTCCACCACGAGCCGGGAACGACCCGTGATCCCGTCGACACGCTGCTCGACGTCGACGGGCGCCGGATCGCGCTCATCGACACCGCGGGGCTGCGTCGGCGCGGGCGCTCGGCCCAGGTCGAACGGGCCAGCCAGGGACGCACGATCGAGGCGGCCCGTCGCAGCGATGTCGCCCTCTGTGTCGCCGATGCCACGGAGGGAATCACGGAGGCCGATCTCGCGGCCCTCGATCAGGCCATTCGCACGGGGTGCGGCAGCGTGGTCGCGCTCAACAAGTGGGACCTCGCGCAGCCCGGCCTCGACGACCTCCGCGGACGCCTTCACGCGAAGTCGCGCCAGCGTCCCGCGCTGGAGATCTGCTCCGCGGTCACCGGTGAGGGGCTGCATCGCCTGATCCCCGCCTGCCTGCGCGTCTACGAGCGGGGCAGGGCGCGGATCCCGACCCATCAACTCAACGAGTTCCTCCGCGAGCTCGGGGACGCGCGCCCCGGCCCACGTCGCGGGACCCGCAGGCTCTCGCTGCGCCACCTGGTGCAGACCGCCGAAGGGCCGCCGCGCTTCCGTCTCGAGGTCAACGACCCGACCCTGATGACCCGCGACTACGGGTACTGGATCGAGAACCGGCTCAGGGACCGCTTCGACCTCGCGGGCACGCCCGTGGACATCGACGTGCGAGCACGCGGGTGATCGCGGTGATCGGAGGCGGGTCGTGGGGAACGGCGCTCGCCCGCCTGGCAGGATCGGCCGGCCGGCGGACGCTCCTCGTGTGCCGCACGGCGGAGCAGGCGCGGCGCAGCGCCAAGGAGCGCCGGGCTGTGGGCTACCTGCGGGGCATCGCGCTGCCCGACGCTGTCGAGGTCTCCTGTCTGGACGACGTCGGCCGTCTCGACGATGCCGAACTCGTCGTCCTGGCCGTGCCCACGCGCGGCCTGCACGATGCCGGCGAGTGGCTCGCCGAGCGGCTCTCACCGCAGGCGCCGCTGCTGTCGTTGATGAAGGGGCTCGATCCGGCGAGCGGCCGGCGCCTCTCCGAGGCCTGGCAGGCCGCCTTGCCGTTTCCCGTCCGCTTCAGCGTGCTGAGCGGCCCGAACCATGCCGAGGAGGTCGCCGCGGACCAGCCCACCGCGACCGTCGTGGCGGGCGATCCGGACCTCTGCAACACCGTGCAGCGCCTGCTCGGAGGACCGCGCTTCCGGGTCTATGTCAACTCGGATCTGGTCGGCGTCGAGCTCTGCGGGGCGGCCAAGAACGTCATCGCCGTCGCGGCCGGGATGAGCGACGGCATGGGAGCAGGAGACAACGCCAAGGCCAGCTTGATCACCCGCGGTCTTGCCGAGATGACCCGCCTCGGGGTGACGTGCGGCGCCCGGGACCAGACCTTTCGCGGCCTGGCGGGCATGGGCGATCTGGTGGCCACCTGCACCAGCCCCCACAGCCGCAATCGGCGAGCCGGCGAGCTGATCGTCGAAGGGCTCCCCACGGATCGCATCGAGGAGCGCATCGGGCAGGTCGCCGAAGGGCTCTGGACGGTGCGCGCCCTTCTCGATCTCGCCGGGCGGGTGGGCGTCGAGCTCCCGATCTCGCAACAGGTTGCGGCGGCTGCGTTCGAGGGTCGTCCGGTTCAGGAGTGCATGGAGGCCCTCATGGCCCGCGCTCCGGCGGCCGAGGAGTAGCCGCCGCCGCCCGTCCTTCGGCCCGCTTCGAGAGGGGACGGGCGGGGCCGCTGCTAGTGTCGCCCGAAGTTCCCGACCCTCGCGGAGGTCCGTTGCCCATGCACCCTGTTCGCATCCGTCGCCGCGTCGCGCTCAGGTCGTCGGTGGCCATCGGCGCGACGGCCGTCGTGTTGCTTGCGGCCGCCTGCGGTAGCGACGACAAGAGCGGTGGCGAGTCGGCGGCCGCGAGGTACATCCCGGCCGGCGCCCCGTTCTTCTTCGAGATGAGCACGGACTTCGAGGGCGAGCAATGGACCGTGGGCCAAGCGCTCGTGCGGCGCTTTCCCTCAGCTCCCGACGAGGGCATCGAGGACCTACTCCAGGAGAGCCTGGCCGAGCAGGGCGTCGACTACGCCACCCAGGTGCGGCCGCTCTTGGGCAAGCGGGCGGCCATCGCGGCGCTCAGCGCCCCGGAGGTCCCAACCTCGCTCAGCGTCGACGCGGCGGCGCCCGACGTCGGCGATTCCGAGGTCGTCGCCGTGATCGAGCTGGCCGACGGGGCGGAGGAGGCCGCCGTCGACCTGATCACGGGGGACGCCGGAGGCGTTTCCGCCGGCGAGCACCGCGGGGTCGCCGTCTACCGCAGCAGCAGCGCGGACACCTGGGTCGCGGTCACCGACGGCTATCTCATCGTGGCGTCCAGCGAGGAGGCGCTGAGGAAGGCGCTCGACGCCGGCGAGGACGGCGGAGAGGCAGCGTTGGCCGGCAGCTCGAGGTTCAACGACGCCCTCGGAAGGCTCTCGGCCGACGCGTTCGGCCTCGTGTACATCGACGTCGGCGGTCTCGTCCGGCAGGCGGCGGAGGAGCAGGGCGATCAGCTGCCCGACGTGCCGCA
>JAUVQP010000069.1 GCA_030598075.1 Miltoncostaeaceae bacterium
CGACGCTGATGGAGAGGACGCGATCGTCCTCGCGGAGGTTGATGGCCCGCACCCCTCGCGTGTCGCGGGCCATCGGTCGCACCCTGCGCTCGGAGAACCTCGCCGCCTGGCCGCGCGCGCTCACGACGAGGAGATCATCATCGCCGTGCGTCAGCACAGCCCCCACCAGCTCGTCCCCCTCCTCCAAGCGGACGGCGATCAGGCCGAGCTCCCGCAGAACGGTGTTATAGCTGGCGAGCTCCGTCTTCTTGATCTTGCCGCGCGCGGTGGCGAGCACCAGGTAGCGACCTTCACTGTAATCGCGGGTCGCGAAGACAGCCCGCACCTCTTCGCCGGGCTGGAGGGCGAGGACGTTCGCGATGTGCCGACCGCGCGAGTCGCGTCCTCCCTTCGGCAGCTCGTGCACCTTTTGTCGGTAGACGCGCCCCTGACTGGTGAAGAACAGCAGGTAATGGTGTGTGGACGCGATGAACAGCTGCTCGATGTAGTCGTCGTCCTTCAGGCGGACGCCGCGGAGCCCCTTGCCGCCGCGGTGCTGCGCACGGTAGGTCGCGACGGGCAGCCGCTTGATGTAGCCACCGTGCGTCAACGAGATGACCATCTCTTCCTCGGCGATGAGATCCTCGAGACCGAGGTCGCTCTCGCCGGGAACGATCTCCGTGCGGCGCTCGTCGGCGTACTGCTCACGCGTCGCGACCAGCTCCTCGCGGACCAACGCATACACACGCGCCTCGTCGCCGAGGATCGTCCGCAGCTCGGCGATCGTCCCCAACAGCTCCTCATGCTCGACGTTGATCTTCCCCGACTCGAGCTGGGTCAAGCGCTGCAGGCGAAGGTCGAGGATCGCCCGCGCCTGGATCTCGCTGAGGTCCAGGAGGGACATGAGTCCGCCTCGCGCCTCGTCAGGGTCTCTGGCGCCGCGAATGAGCGCGATGACCTCTTCGATCGCATCGAGGGCGCGGAGCAGCCCCTCGAGAATGTGGGCTCTCGCCTCAGCGCGCGCAAGGCGGAAGCGCGAGCGTCGCGTGACGACCTCTTTCTGGTGCGCGACGTAGTGCTGAATGAGCTCGCGCAGCCCGAGGGTCCGCGGGACCCCGTCGACGAGGGCGATGCAGTTAACGCCGAAGGTCGTCTGGGCCCAGGTGTGCTTGTAGATCTTGTTGAGCGCGACGGCGGGAATGGCGTCCCGGCGGAGTTCCACAACGACGCGGAGGCCGTCGCGGCCGCTCTCGTCGCGCAGATCGGCGATCTCGGGAAGCACCTTCTCGTGGGCGAGGTCCGCCATCTTCCGGACGAGTTCCGCCTTGTTGACCTGGTAGGGCAGTTCCGTGAATACGATCGCGTTGCGACCCCCCCGCAGGGGCTCGTTGTGGGCGCGCCCCCGCACGACGATCCTGCCCCGGCCGGAGCGGTAGGCGTCCAGGATCCCCGCCCGACCCACGATGATTCCGCCCGTGGGGAAGTCCGGTCCATGGATGTATCGCATGAGACCTTCGGCAGCGATGTCCGGGTCGTCGATCATCGCGACGACGGCGTCGATCGACTCGCCCAAGTTGTGGGGAGGGATGTTCGTCGCCATCCCGACCGCGATGCCGGATGAGCCGTTGATGAGAAGGTTGGGCACGCGCGCGGGCAGAACCGTGGGCTCGGTGCGCCGATCATCGTAGGTGGGCGCGTCGTCGACCGTGTCCTCGTCGATGTCACGGAGCATCTCCGTGGCGATCCGCGACAGGCGGGCCTCGGTGTACCGCATGGCCGCAGCCGCGAACTCGGTGGACCCGAAGTTCCCCTGACCGTCGACCAGCGGATAGCGGCTCGCGAAGTCCTGGGCGAGGCGGACGAGGGTGTCGTAGATCGCGCTGTCGCCGTGCGGGTGGTACTCGCCCATGACGGCGCCGACGATGTTCGCGCACTTCACGTGCGGGCGGTCGGGCAGGTTGCCGCGGTCGTGCATTGCGAACAGAACCCGGCGATGGACCGGCTTGAGACCGTCGCGCACGTCGGGCAGGGCACGCCCGACAATGACGCTCATGGCGTAGTCGAGATACGAGGAGCTCATCTCCTCGCCCAACTCACGGGGCTCGATGCGGCCGTCGCGGCCGATTGCCATCAGCGCGCCCTCCGCGTGACGTCCGCCCGCGGCGCCCGGTGGCCGCAGAGGGGGGTGGCGCGGCTAGACGTCAAGGAACGTGACATCGGACGCATGCGCCTCGATGAACTCGCGGCGCGGCTCGACCTTGTCTCCCATCAACGTGGAGAACAGGTAGCCGGCGGCGGCCTCGTCGTCCATCGTAATCCTCTGGAGCGTTCGCCGATCCGGATCCATCGTCGTCTCCCAGAGCTGCTCGGCGTTCATCTCGCCAAGTCCCTTGTAGCGGCTGAGGGTTATGCCCTCGCGGCAGAGATCGAGCACGTGGGCGTGCAGCTGCTCGAACGACTCGGAGGTTCGTGTGCGGGCACCCCGGCTGACGGTGAACGGCGGCTGACCGACGATCTGCCGCAGCTGTTGCCGGGCCGCGCGCAGTCCCTCGAACGGTCGTGTCTGCCACATCGCGACCGGCAGATCGACCGTCCAGGCCTCGCCGGTGCCCGCGCTGATGGATCGCGCCCGCACGGTCCGTCGGTCCCGGTCGATGTCGAGGGCTTGCAGGTCGGCCGCGCCGGTCGACGCCGCGGCGACGGCCCCAGCCAGCGCATCGAGACTTACGGGCTCGGCCTCCACGAGGCCGTGGGCCTGAGCGAACCGCGGGGCGTCGGCCCCGAACTCCCCTTTCAGAGCGCTCGACCAGGCCAACTCCTTCGACCGGGCCCTGCTCAGGCGGTCGTAGCGACTCGCGCTGAGGCCGATCGGCGCGTCCTGCGGGCGCGCGTCTCCCGAGACGATGCGGATGGAGTCCAGATTCCGTCCGAGCAGCCATTCCTTGAGGTCGGACTCCTTCTCGAGGTACCGCTCCTGGCTTCCGCGCTTGACCTTGTAGAGGGGCGGGCACGCGATGTAGACGTAACCGGCGTCGATGAGCTCGCGCATGTGGCGGAAGAAGAAGGTCAGGATGAGGGTTCTGATGTGTGCGCCGTCGACGTCGGCGTCGGTCATGATGATGATCTTGTGGTACCGCGCCCGGGAGAGGTCGAGGTCGTCGTCGATCCCGGTGCCGACGGCGGTGATGATCGCCTGGATCTCGGTGTTCGACAACACCTTGTCGATGCGAGCCTTCTCGGCGTTGATGATCTTCCCCCGCAGGGGCAGGATCGCCTGGAAGCTCGACTGGCGGGCTTGCACCGCCGAGCCACCGGCCGAATCGCCCTCGACCAGGAACAGCTCGGTGGACGCCGGGTCGCGATCGGAGCAGTCGGCGAGCTTGCCCGGAAGGCTGGTCGAGTCCATGGCGCCCTTGCGCCGGGCGAGATCGCGGGCCGTGCGGGCGGCGACGCGGGCCTGGGCGGCGCCCGCCGCCTTCGTGCAGATGACTTTCGCCTCCGCGGGGTTCTCCTCGAGGTAGTCAGAGAGCCCCTGCGCGAGGACGCCGTTGACCAGGCCGGCGACCTCGGAGTTGCCGAGCTTCGTCTTGGTCTGCCCCTCGAATTGCGGCTCCCTCAGCTTGACAGAGACGATCGCGGTAAGACCTTCGCGGGTGTCGGGGCCCTCGAGGTTGTCGTCCTTGTCCTTCAGAAAGCCCTTCGAACGCGCATAGTCGTTGAGCGTTCGCGTGAGGGCTGTGCGAAACCCCTTGAGGTGGCTGCCGCCCTCGTGCGTGTTGATGTTGTTCGCGAACGTGTAGACGGACTCGTTGAACGCTGCCGTCCACTGAAGCGCGATCTCAACCGCCCCTTCCCGCGTCTCGGCATCGAGGAACACGACGTCCTTGTGGAGAGAGTCGCGGCTCTCGTTGAGGTGGCGCACGAAGTCCTCGATGCCCCCCTCAAAGCGAAACGAGGCCTCGCGGCCCGAGCCCCGCCGGTCGACCAGTTCGATCAGCAGGCCGCGGGTGAGGAACGCCGTCTCGCGAAACCGCTGCGCGAGGACGTCGAAGTCGAACTCGGGCTCCTCGAAGATCGTCGTGTCGGGCCGGAACGAGATCGTGGTCCCGCTCTTGTGCGAATCCCCGACCCTCTCGATGGGCCCGCGGGGATCGCCTCGCTCGTACTTTTGCCGGAAGAGGCCTCCATCCCGCCTGACCTCGGCGACCAAGCAGTCGGAGAGCGCGTTGACGACGCTGACACCGACGCCGTGCAGCCCACCCGAGACCCTGTAGCCGCCGCCGCCGAACTTGCCGCCGGCATGGAGGGTCGTGAGCACCACCTCGAGGGCGCTGCGCCCCCCCTGATCCTCCATGGCCGCGACGGGAATACCGCGTCCGTCGTCGGCCACACTGCACGATCCGTCGGGGTGCAGCGTGACCTCGATCGTGTCGCAATGTCCGGCAAGAGCCTCGTCGACGCTGTTGTCCACCGCCTCGTAAACGAGATGGTGGAGGCCCCGCGGCCCCGTGGAACCGATGTACATGGCCGGTCGAAGGCGAACCGCCTCAAGGCCCTCGAGAACCGTGATATCTCCGGCGTCGTACGTGGTGGTCGCCTCGGCGGCGTCCGGCAACGACTGGCTCACATTCCTCCCGGTGGTGTGCAGGTCAATTCTATCAGGATGCGTCGGCCACCGAGAGCATCAAGGGCGGCGTTTTCCAGGGCTTTTTGTGTCCGGAGGGCCGCCCGCCAAGGTCGCGGCGGCAGCCCGGGCAAGAATCCGCCGCAGCTCGGGGTCGGCGACGCCCGCGACAAGACGTTCCGCCTCCTTGGACTGCGCGGGGGTCGGCGACCGAGGCCTGACGACCTCCTTGGTCGCGCGCTCGAGGAAGATGGGCCGCTCCGAGACCACGAAGCGCAGGCCGGTGACGGGGCCGGCCTCGGAAGACAGGCGCTCACGCACTCGATCGACGAGATCATCGGATCGCCCCTGGAGCTCGGTGGCCCACGAGGCGTCCGCGCACGCGATCGTCAGAACCCCGGCGCGCGAGCGGCGAAGGGGCTGCGCGACCGCCGCAACGGCATCGCCCACCGCCGCCGCCCAAACGTCTCGAATCGGGGCCAGGGCCGGGTCGGGCCCCTGCCCCTTCGCGCGCATGGCGCGGTCGAGGAGGCGGCCGGCCTGCGTCAGACCGCCGCGGCGACGCCTCACGGTCATGACTCCACCCGGATGACGGTGGCGCCCCCTCGTTCCGCACCCTCGGCGCTCGATGGATCCGCCGTCGTCAGAAGAGCCTGGCCGCTGACGCTCAGCGCGCCGAGGAGAGCTGAGCGCCCCTCAGGGTCGAGCTCGCTGAGGACGTCGTCCAGAAGCATGACCGGCAGCGCGCCGCGCTGCGCCAAGTGCGCGCGATGCACGAGAAGCTGTGCCATGGCGGCGCGGCGCTGCTCGCCCTGGCTTCCGAGCCGCCGTAGGTCGTGGTCGCCACGGCCGACCCACACATCGTCGCGGTGCGGCCCGAAGGTCGTCTGGGCGGCGGCGAGGTCCCGCTCGCGGCGCTCCTCGAGAGCCTCCGCCATAGCATCGTGAACGTCGTCGTCGGCAACATCGGCGAGCGAGGCCGGTGAGGGCTCGAGGCGGATGGCACCTCCCGGCCCACCGCCGAGACGCTCGAGCCAGTCCGCGAAACCGCCGGTGAGCTCGGCGACCGCGAAGCGGCGCGCCGTCGCGACGGCGGCCCCTTTGCTCACGAGCTGAATCTCCCACGGACGAAGTCCAGCGGAGCCGGCCTGCCCCGCCCGCAGACGCCGCAGCAGCGCGTTCCTCTGCGCAACGGCTCGTTGATAGCCGGCGAGGGCGCTGGCGTATCCGGGCGTCGCCGCCTCGAGAAGGCGGTCTAGCGAGCGGCGGCGAGCGGCCGGCGGGCCCTTCACGGATCGCAGTTCCTCGGGCAGGAAGACCAGCAGCGCGCCCCGCTGCCGCCACTCCCCGAGCCCCCGCACGGCCACTCCGTCCCTTCGCAGACGGCGCCCCTGGCGCGGCGCGAACCCAATCTCGCGCCGCTGGCGGCCGAGCGGGCCGTCGATATCGAGCCCGATCCAAAGGGCCGGCGCGCCGTGCCGAACCATCTCCGTCTCGGAGCGAGTGCGCGGAGATACGCCGAGACAGGCCATGGTGATCGCCTCGATGACGCTGGTCTTGCCCGAGCCGTTGGGTCCGGCGAGGACGCTGACGCCCTCCGGGAATTGGAACGTCGCGCGGTCCCAACGGCGCACGTCTGCGAGCTCGACCCTCCGAACGGTCCACCGGCCGCTCACCCCGAGCGCACGCGGCTGGTCGCGGGGACGCTAGGTGTTGAGCCGGATCGGCATGAGGAGATAGCGGTAGTCATCGCTGTCCCCGCGAAGAAGTCCGGGCCTGAGCGGGCTGATGATGCCAAGTCGCACCCCCTCACCGCCGAGGCTCTCGACCCCGGCACGCAAGAACTCGACGTTGAAGCCAACCTCGATGGGATCGCCCTGGAAGGCGACCGGGAGCGCTTCGGCCCCCTCTCCGAGCTCGCTCTGGGTGGCCGAGACCGTGAGGGACCCCTCCGCGAAGGCCAGCCGAACCGGACTGCCTCGTTGGGCGAGGATCCCGATCCGCCCGAGGACGCTGAGAAGCTCTGCGCGGTCGAAGGTGAGCTCGTGCTCAAAGGTATCTGGGATGAGCTGGGTGTAGTCCGGGAACTGTCCGTCGATGAGCCGGCTGGTGAGTGACGCGCCGCCGATCTCGAACGACGCCTGGTTGTTGGCCAGCGACAGCTGCAAGACCTCATCCGGGTCCCCCGATCCGAGACGGCCGAGCTCGGTGAGCGCGCGAGCCGGGACGATTGCCTCCCACGGACTGTCCGGAGGGGAGGCGAGGTCGGCGCGCTCCACCGCGAGCCGGTAGGAGTCTGTCGCCACCATCGTGATGCCGTCTCCGGAAAGTCGCGTGAGGACGCCGGTGAGCACGGGGCGCATCTCATCCCGGGATGCCGACTTCGCGACGCGCTCCGACATGGCCAGAAACGCGGCGGCGGGGATGGCAAGGGGTGGGGCCTCCACCGTTGGGATCTCCGGGTACTCCTCCGCCTGACGGCAATAGAGGCTGAAGGAAGACTTCCCACCGGATATCGTCGCGGTTCCCTCGTTGGCACGGTGCTCGATGCTCACGGGCCCGTCGGCCAGACTTCGAACGATGTCCGCAGAGACTCGCGGCAAAAGGACACTGCCGGTCTCTTCCACGGTGGCGTCGACGGGAACTCGGATCGACAACTCCATGTTGGTGGCTGCGAGCTCGATGCCCGTTTCGGTGCTTGTGAGCCGAACGAGGCTGAGCACCGGCATCGTGGCTTTTGCCGACGCGATTCTTCCGACCGAGGCGAGAGCCGAAGCCAGGTTTGCTCGTGATCCGATGATGCGCACGGACGTGACCCTACCTGTCTTGACGGTGTTCCCGGCAGCGGCTTTGCGGCGAGCGTGACCGCTGTCTTTACTTCTCGAGAGAGATGCTGGTGGCGGTAGTAGGCGCTGTTGATGATGCGGAGAACCTTTGAGAGGAGGCTTGTTCTCAGGGTTGTCGGCGCGTTCCCCGGTGTGCGCTCGCGGTGGGTCTTGGCAAAAGTATCCACCGTCCGTTTCGGGGCCGACGGGCGAGGTCGATTTTGCTGGGAAGAAATGGGGAGTGCGCGCACCCGTCCGCCGAACAAGAGGTGAGGATCTCGTGGAGAGAGGCACGGCATCACCGGCTGTGGGAAAGTCGAATACCGCGAGCCGGCGAAGACGGAGAGGAATGCGAGAACGCAACAGGCTCAGGTGAGCCGGGTGCGCTTAGCGAGAGCCGGTGATCCTGCTCGTCAGCGCTTGAACGGCTGCGAGAATCGTGTCCTCGCTGGCCATGCGAGACTCGACCTTCCCGACGGCGTGCATGACGGTTGTGTGATCGCGGCCCCCGAAGGCGCGCCCGATCTCAGGAAGCGAGGCGTCGGTGAGC
>JAUVQP010000094.1 GCA_030598075.1 Miltoncostaeaceae bacterium
CGGTGACTTCGCCGGCCACCGAGGACGCCCGTCGCTGGTGGGTGCTCGTCGCGATGACGGGGTCACTGTCGATGATCCTGTTGGACGCCACCGTGGTCAGCGTCGCCCTCCCGTCGATCCAGCGCGATCTCGACCTGACCCAGGTGCAGCTCCAGTGGGTCATGAACGCCTACCTGCTGACGCTCGCCGCCCTCGTCGCCGTCGCGGGTCGCCTGACCGACATGTTCAATCGGGTCCACCTGTTCACGCTCGGCGTGATCATCTTCGCCGGCGCCTCGGCCACCGCGGCCTTCGCCGTCGACGAGAAGATGATCCTCGTGTCTCGGGCGGTGCAGGGCGTGGGGGCGGCCCTCATGATCCCCCCGTCGCAAACCCTCGTGCTGAACGCCTTCCGGATGGAGGAGCGGGGGAAGGCGATGGGCATCTACGCCGGCGTGTCGCTCGTCTTCCTCTCGCTCGGTCCGCTGATCGGAGGCCTCTTCACCGAGGTCTCGTGGCGACTGGTCTTCTGGATCAACCTCCCGTTGGCGATCGCCACGCTGGTCCTGACCCACGTTGCGCGGCCGGACGGGCGAATCGCCGCCCGGGGCGCCATGGACTGGCCGGGTCTTGCGACGCTGGTCCCCGGGTTGGGGGCGCTGGTGGTGGGCCTGATGCAGGCATCGTCCTGGGGGTGGGGATCGGCGCGCACCATCGCCGTGCTCGGCGCCGGCGTGCTCCTCGTCGCGGCGTTCATCCTCATCGAGCTTCGGGTCCGCGAGCCGCTGCTCGAGCTTCGCCTCTTCGCGCTGCGCAACTTCGCCGCCGACGGCACGGTGCTCTTCTTCGTCCAGTTCGCCCTGATGGGGGCGTCGATCTTCGGCGCCATCTACGCGCAGGACCTTCTCGGGTTCTCCCCGATCCAGGCAGGGGCGTCGCTCCTGCCGTTGACCCTGCCGCTGCTGGTCGTGGCGCCGCTCTCCGGGCGAATGTACGACCGCGTTGGCCCGCGGCTGCTCGTCGCGGGCGGCTGCCTCGCCGCCGCCGCCGCCCTCGCCGCGCTCGGGCTGGTGCTCCACGAGTTCAACTACTGGCTGCTCCTGCCCGCCTACATCGCCCTCGGCGTCGGCATCGGGCTCGTCATGAGTCCGGCCAACACCGACGCGCTGAACGCGGCGCCGAACGCACTTCGAGGAGCGGCGTCCGGCGCCGTCATGACGATGCGCCAGCTCGGCGGCACCTTCGGCATCGCGGTCCTCGGCTCGATCGTCTCCGCCGTGGCCGCGCAACGACTCGACACCGTTCTCGAGAAGGCGGGCGCGAGCGACGCCCAAGCCGGCGAGTTCGAGCGCCTGCTGTCCGAAGGCTCGGGATCGCAGGCCGAGATCCTCGCCGCGATCCCGCCGGAAGATCGCGAGTCGGTGCTGGCCGGCGTCAAGGACGCGATCGCCGACGGCATCGGGGCGGCGTACGTGGCGGCCGCGGCGCTGCTCCTTGTGGCGGGGGTGCTGGGCATCCTCGTGCTGCGGCGCGTCCTCTACAGCGAGGACGCCGGCGTGGGGCCGGGTCCGCTCGCGTGACGACGCGCGACCGGGGGACGGCAGCCGGCGGGAGGGCGAGGCTCCGGGGCGCCGCCGTGCCCTCGTCCTGAACGATCTGCCCGCCGTGCGCGCCGTTCGTGCGGCGGACGTCCGGGAACCCGGCACGACGGGCGGTATGCCAGACTGAACTCCGTGGGGCGGGCGAGACAGCGCATGCGCGAGGGGCGGGCGGCCAAGCTGCGCGAGCCGCAGCGTACCGCGGCGGCCGCCGGTCCCGGGGCGCGCATGTCCCCCCGGGTGAGGCAGGTGCTTCTCGGCGCCATGCTCGGCGGCGTGTGGGGCCTGCTCGTCTGGCTCCTCTCGCTGGCGCTGGGCGACTCGGCCGTTCTGCTCCTGGCCGTCTACCTCGTCGTCGTCTGCTCTCTGATCGGCGCCACGGTGGCCGGGGTCATGGGGATTGCCAAGGACCGCAAGAGGGCCGGACGCACCTCCGTGCGCCTCCCGTGGCGGCGGGGCTGACTCCGTCGGCGGTCCATGGGCCTCGCGAAGCAGGCGGGCGTCGACTATTCTCGAGGCGTGACCGTGCTAGGCGGGGAGCTAGCGGTGCCCTACACCCGCAATCCGCTACAGCGGGGCACAAATCCCGTCCGAGGGTCCGGAGGGAGGGGCAGAAACTCGGGAAGAGCGGCGTTGATGGCGAGGCCCCATTCGGTGGGCGACCGTGAATCAGGTCAGGTCCGGAAGGAAGCAGCCTTAAGCGGCACCGTCCACGCGCAATGGGAACGCCTCGTCGGAGCCGGCGTCCCGAGATTCGCCCTCCAACCGCGTCTCGACGGTGGGTGCACGGTCACACAACTGCCACGAGCGACGTGAGCGAGCCCGGCAGCAGCCTCTACAATCGCCATCGGCCGCTGACCTTCGCGGAGCTGGTGGGCCAGGCGCACGTCGAGCGCGCGCTGGGCAACGCGCTGCGCGCGTCGCGGCCCGCCCAGGGCTATCTGTTCTCGGGCTCGCGGGGCACGGGCAAGACGAGCACCGCGCGCATCCTCGCGCGGTGCCTCAACTGCCAGGCCTCCGACGGACCCACCCCCGAGCCGTGCGGCGAATGCGACTCGTGTCTGCGCACCGGGCATGACGACTGGCTCGACGTGGTGGAGGTCGACGCGGCGTCGAGCGCCCGCCGCATCGATGAGATCCGCGAGTGGATCGAGACGGTCCGCTACGCGCCGGTCGCGTGCCGCTACCGCGTCACGATCATGGACGAGGCACACCAGATCCAAGATGCGGCTTCCAGCGCGCTTCTCAAGACGCTGGAGGAACCACCCTCCCACCTCGTGGTCATCCTCTGCACGACCCAGCCGTGGGCGATCCTTCCCACGATCCGTTCGCGCCTCCAGCACTTCGTGCTGCGCCGGCCCGAGGTGCCGGAGCTCATCACGGTTCTCGAGCGCGTCGCCCGCGCGGAGGGCGTGGACGTCTCCACCGATGCGCTCGATGCTCTCGCGCGAGCGGCGGAGGGGTCGTTCCGCGACGCGCTGGGTCTGCTCGATCAGCTCTCGACCTACACCGGCGGCCGCGTCACCGCTCCCGATGTCCTCGACCTCATCGGGGCGGCCGACCGGGCCACGCTCTTCGAGCTGGTCCAGCTGGTCGCGGGAGGCGATCCGGCCGGGGCGTTCGAGCTCCTGGTGTCCACCCTCGACGGTGGCGTGGACGCCGACCAACTCACGCGCTCGCTCGTGGCCCATCTGCGGTATCTCTGCCTGTTGCAGCAGGGCGCCCGGGCCCGCGACGAGTGGGGCTTCGCCGAGGCGGAGATCGCCCAGCTGACCGCCCAGGCCAATCAGCTTCCCCCCGCCCGCGTCGTGCGCGGCCTCGACCTGCTCGCCGATGCCGGGGTCCGTGTGCAGCGCGGCGCCGCCGACCCGCGGCTCCAGCTCGAGCTGGTCGTCGCCAAGCTCGCCCAGCCGGAGCTCGACCCGGACATCGCCGCGCTGATGGCCCGCGTGCAGGCGCTCGAGTCCGGGGTGGCCCCCGGAAAGACCGCGGCGGCCAGCCACCCGCCGCCGCCGATCGCGCCCTCTTCGTCCCCGCCTGTCGTACCGGCGGCCGGGACGTCGTCGGACGCCCAGCCATCGCCGCTCGATCCCGGGCAGGCGCCGGAGACCGCCCCCCCGGCTCCCGAGGACTTGGTCGTGGACAAGGACCACCTGACGCGCCAGTGGCCGCGCGTCATCGAGAGCCTCGCCTCCTCGCCGCACCTCGCGACCTTTCTGTCCGGAACGGCGGTCAGCGAGTTCCGCGATGACAGCGTGACCGTCAGCGTTCCCGGCGGGGTCGCCGCGGACATGCTCGCCAGCCCGGAGCACCGCGGTGCCGTCGAGGACGCTCTCGAGCGCGTCGCCGGCCGCAGGCTCGCGCTGACGTTCGAGCACGTCGCTCCCGCGACGGCGAACGAGGCCTCACGCTCGGACGATGCCGACGTCATCGAGGAGTTCAAGACCATGTTCAACGCCGTTGAGGAAACCGACGGCTGACCAGGGAGGCCGGTGTGGCCCAGGGTGGGATGAACCCCCAGAAGATGATGAAGCAGATGCAGAAGATGCAGGCCGACATGGCCCAGGCCCAGGAGGAGCTCGCCCAGCAGACGGTCACGGCCGGAGCGGGCGGGGGGGCCGTCAAGGCGACGGTCAGCGGTGGGCTGGAGGTGATGTCCGTCGAGATCGATCCACAGATCCTCGACCCGGAGGACGTCGAGCTGGTTCAGGACACCATCGTGGCCGCGGTCAACGAGGCTATGCGTCAGGCGCAGCACATGGCCCAGGCCCGACTCGACGCGGTGGCGGGCGGCCTCGGGAACCTCGGCATCCCGGGGGTCATGTGATCCGCCGCACCGTCCCTCAAGACCGGTGCTGACACCGTCCATCGAGAGGCTCGTGGGCGAGCTTGCGCGTTTGCCCGGCATCGGGCCGCGCAGTGCTCAGAGGCTGGCCTTCCACCTGATGAAGGACCCCTCCACCCGCGTGCCGGCGTTGGCCGAGGCGTTGACGGCCGTGGCCGAGCGGGTGGCGCTGTGCTCCGTCTGCTTCGCCTTCGCCGAGGACGGCACATGCCCCATCTGTAGCGATCCGCGTCGCGATCCGACGCTGATGTGCGCGGTGGAGGAGCCGTCCGCGATTCCCGCGATCGATCGCACCCACGAGTTCCGCGGCCGCTTTCATGTTCTGGGTGGCGCCCTGTCGCCGCTCGACGGCATCGACCCCGACGACTT
Organism: Miltoncostaeaceae bacterium; assembly: GCA_030598075.1. Lineage (GTDB taxonomy): Bacteria > Actinomycetota > Thermoleophilia > Miltoncostaeales > Miltoncostaeaceae > JARFPS01. Next base: position 4,792 of record JAUVQP010000094.1, read on the forward strand.
GACGATCGACCAGCTCGATCGCCGCATCGAGCAGGACGGGGTGCGGGAGTTGGTCATCGCGACGAACCCGACCATGCAGGGCGAGGCCACCGCCCTGTATCTGGCCGATCTGATGCGCGATCGGGTACGGGTGACGCGCCTCGCGAGCGGGCTTCCCGTAGGCGCGGATGTCGAGCACGCCGACGAGCTCACTCTGGGCCGGGCCCTCCTCGGGCGCCAGGAGCTCTAGACGCCGCTTCAAGACGACGGTCCGCGACCGTCCGCCCGCTGCGGGCCGTCGCGATCCGTCGCCGCGGCCTTCCGTTGCGCCGCCGCGGGGGTTTTCCCAGGGCGGAGGCCCGCCGACGTTCGTCGACGAGAGCCCTACGAGCGGTCGAGGCTCCGCAGCCGGCGCCGCGCCAGCTCGACGGCCTGCCGGGCCTCCTCCAGGGCGCGGTGCTCGGTCGCTTCCTCGGCCCGGGCCCGCCCGGCGCGTTCCTCGGCCCGGGCCGCCTCGGCGTCGGCGGCGGACTCCTCCGCCAAAGCGCGCCGATGGGCGGCCTCGGCATCGGCCCGGGCCCGCCCGGCCTCCGCCAGCGCTCGAAGGGCCGCGGCGTGGCCGCGCTCCAGATGCTCCCGCTCGGCCTGAATCGCTTGAAGCCGCTCCAGCGCTGCATCGCGCAGGCGCTCGGCATCGGCGTGCGCGTCCTCGGCGCTCCGCCGACTCCGGGCTCGTTCCTCGGCGGTCCTCCGTCCCGCCTGCTCGACGGTCTCCTTCGCGCCGTGTTCCTGCCGTGTGATCCGGTCGGCCTGAGGTGCCGCGGCGAACCCGATGCTCGCCGCGGGCACCTCGACGACGAGGCGACCCTCGGCCAGCGCATCGCGGCTCCGCTCGCCGAGCGACGCTCCCACAAGCGTCTCGCGCAGACGCGCCAGCATGGTCGCCGTGGCCGGTCGTCCCGACGCGCGAAGCGCCGCGCGGCCCGCCTCCACCCCGCGGAGCACCGCCTGGCGGTGGTCCTCCGCTGGTCGCGTGAGCTCCACTCCTTCCTCGCCCGCCAGCATGCGGCTCTGAGCGTGGCGGAGCGCTTCGCCAGACTCGAGGAGGTCGCGGATGACGTCGGGAGCCCGATCCGCGATCTGATTCACGGCCCAGAGCGCCGGGCTGGGGCGGCGGAGCAGAGCGAGCTCCGAGGCGGCCTCCGGCTGGTCGTCCTCGCGCAGCCGGCGGACGAGAGCATCGCGCCGCCGAGTGAACTCGTCGGGCGAGACGTGCATGAGCTCGCTCACCTGCTCGGCGATTGACTCGCTATGCCCCATCGGCGTGAACGCTATCCGGCTTTCGCCCTCGCGAGGTCGACTAAACTCCCGCGCTGGCACGGAGAGGAATGGCGCGAGTGGGCCTCGTCACCATGAAGTTCGGCGGCACGTCCGTCGCGGACGCCGACAAGATCAAGAGCGTGGCCGGGCGGATCGCGGACGCGAAGCGGCATGGCAACGATGTCGTGGCCGTGGTTTCCGCGAGAGGCCGGACGACCGACGAGCTCGAGGCGCTGGCCCACGAGGTCAGCCGACGGCCCGACCCGCGCGAGATGGACATGCTCCTGTCGACCGGGGAGCGCATCTCGTGCGCCCTCATGGCCATGGCGCTGCACGACCGCGGCCTCTCGGCGCGCTCCTTCACGGGCTCACAGGCGGGCATCGTGACCGACGGCGATCACAC
>JAUVQP010000152.1 GCA_030598075.1 Miltoncostaeaceae bacterium
AGGGCGCGGTGCACCGAGGACGCCCCGGACTGGGCGGCGAGACGGCGTGGATCGCCGAGAACACCAACCCGGACTCCGAGACCGGCGGTGCCGCGGAGCTCGTGCGCGGTGCGGACGCGTTCGTCGGCCTATCCGTTCCGGGCCTGCTGAGCGTCGACGACGTGCGGGCGATGGCCGCGAGCCCCGTGGTTCTGGCACTGGCGATGCCGGAGCCCGAGCTGGCGCCGGCGGCCGCGCGCGAAGCCGGGGCCATCTACGCGACCGGCCGACCCGATATCCCGAACCAGATCAACTCCGCCCTGGCGTTCCCGGGCATTTGGCGCGGGCTCATCGACTGCCGGGCGAGCAGCCTCGAGGCTCCCATGCTGTTGGCGGCAGCCGAGGCGATCGCCTCGCTGCTCGACGCGGAGGGCGCTCTCAGCCGAGACAGCATCGTGCCGTCCGTGCTGCACGCGGGTCTCGTTCCGGCGATCGCCGCAGCGGTACGGCGGGCCGCCGAGAAAGCCGGCGTCGCGCGCATATACGAAGGCTCCTAGAGCGCTTTCCGCAATAGGCGGTTCATCTAGGGCTCTCGCGGCAGAGTTGCCTTCGGTCGATTCATGGAATAGCGCGTCGCTCCCGACACGCCCGCCGGAATGTCTGAGATCACCCCGTCCAGCGTCCCTCCTCTCGGTTCCGAGGCCGGCCGTCTCGCTTCCGCCCGCGTCCTTCGGGACGCCGTCGGCGGGCGGGCGCAACGCCCCATCGCGTCGACCCACGGGGACCGGGCGGGCGGGCGGGCGCGGGCGGGCGGGATCCCGCCCGAGCTGAGCGCGCGCGCCGCAACCCACGCGGCGGCGGCGGAGACGCTCCGCGCGCGCGAGGCGACCCTTCGCGGACGGCTGGCCGGCATGGATCGCGTCCTCGAGCAGCTCAGCGCGCAGGGGACCGATCTCTCGGCCCGTGTGGGCGTACTGCTGGCCCCGGGGTCCGCTCTCTAACGCTCTAGCGTCGGAGGACTCGGTCCAGCCGGCGAAGCGGGATCGGGAAAAAGACGAGGACGACCGCCAGCAGCGCCCCCACATGGCCAAGGGTGACGAGCCCCACATCGCCGGTGGTCAACTGCCGGGTTGCCTCCACGAGATGGCTGAGAGGAAGCAGCCAGCCGACCACCTGCGCCCACTGGGGCAACTGGTCGAATGGGAAGAAGATGCCCCCGAAGAGGAACATCGGGGTCAGGATGCCGGTGAAGAAAATGTTGTAGTGCTCGATGTTGGACACGAAGGCCGTGTACGTCATCCCGAGCACCGCGAACGCCAGGCCGCCCACAACGAAGACGAGCGGCGCGAGCAACACAGCGAGCGAGCTCACGAGCCCGAAGGCGACCATGACGATGAGGAACACCGTTCCGTAGATCACCGCCCGGGTCACGGCCCAGAGATATTCGCCCACCACGACGTCCGACACCGACAGGGGGGTCGTGACGACGGCGTCCACCACCTTGCGGACGTTGATCCGCACGAACGCGTTGTACGTCGTCTCGAGAACCGCCCCGAACATCACGGACGCCGCGGCGACGCCCGGCGCGATGAAGGTCACGTAGTCGACATCGCGGACATCGCCGAGATACGCGCCGAGGCCCAGGCCCATGATCGCCAGGTAGGCGATGGCCTCGATGAAGCGGGGGCCAAGCGAGGTGAAGAGGGTCTTCCGGCCCACCGTCGCGTTGCGCTGCCACATGCGCAGCGCCCCATGCGGCCAGAAGGCGTAGGCGCGGGCGAGGCCCGCCACCGCGCTCAGAGGGCCTCCAGCTCGGCCTGCATGTCGGACGCCATGCCGCTGTGCCCGTGGGCGAGGGCCTGCTCGATGCCGGCGAGGTAGGCGTCGGCGGCCTCATCGACGCGGGCGAGACGAACGAGGGCCCGGCCGAGACGTTGCCAACCGTTCCCCTCATCCTCAGCGAGGTCCAGGTACGCGCGGAGCTGGGCGATCGCCTCCTCGTCGCGGCCCGCGTGGAGCAGCTCGTTGGCGTACCCGAACCTCGCCCTGGCAACGGTCGGGTCGTCGGCCACGAGTCGAGCGAAGTAGGCGAGCCGGTCCACGGACATTGCCGGCGCAGGTTCGCAAAGCCCGCGGCCCACTACAATCACGGTCCTCCGTCTAGGGCTTCATTTGGGGGTCCCGTGAACTTCCTCGTCACCGTCGCCGTTGTGGTCATCGTGGTGTTCCTCGCGCTGATCTTGCTTCGCATTCTCGCCTCGCTCGCCCTCTCGCTGTTCTTCCCATTGCTGTTCATTGCGCTCGGCATCGGAATCGGCGTCTGGATCGCCGGCAGGCGCCGCGCCGCCTCGCACAGCAGGTAGCCGGCCGGTACTTCGTCGGGCGCCCGATGACCGGGCGGCGGCGGCTCGGAGGCTGTCGCGAGTCGGCGGTTCACGGCGGCTTGGGGCACGCCCAGCAGCGAGGCGGTGCCCGCCGCTCATCGCCCGCCGCTATGGCGCCGCTTGGCCGACGCCGCTGCTAGCGTGGCCTGCCGGATGACGCCGACCGGCTGAGACCCACATGGCACTCTCCGCCTACCTGCCCATACTCGTATTCTTCGCCCTCGGCTTGGCGGTCGGTGGCCTGATCCTGGGCCTCTCCAAGCTCGTGCGTCCCACGCACACCCTGGTCAAGGACCTTCCCTACGAGAGCGGCATCCTCGGCGGGACCCCGGTTCGCCAGCGCTTCTCGATCGACTTCTACCTCACGGCGATGCTCTTCATCATCTTCGACATCGAGCTCGCCTTCATCTACCCGATCGCTCTCGTGCTGCGCGACGACGGCCTCTTGGGGCTCGTCGTGCTCATCGTCTTCGTCTTCACGATCGTGGAGGCGCTCGCGTACGTCTGGAAGAAGAGGGCGCTCGAATGGCGCTGATTCCCCCGCCCGGAGCGCCGGCCGAACGAGCGCCGCGCACCGACCCCTCGATCGACGCTGACCTCCGCGAGGAGGAGGCCTTCGAGCAGAGCCTGCTCCTGACGACGGTCGGCAAGGTCCTCTCGTGGGCGCGCTCGAGCTCGATCTGGCCTGCAACGTTCGGTCTCGCGTGCTGCGCCATCGAGATGATGCACACGGCGACGCCACGCTACGACATCGCTCGCTTCGGCGCCGAGGTCTTCCGTGCCTCTCCGCGGCAGGCGGACCTCTTGATCGTCTCGGGTCGCGTCTCGCAGAAGATGGCTCCGGTCCTAAGACTGGTCTACGACCAGATGCTGAGCCCGAAGTGGGTCATCTCGATGGGCGCCTGCGCCAGCAGCGGCGGGGTGTTCAACAACTACGCCCTGGTCCAGGGGGTCGACAAGATCGTGCCGGTCGACGTGTACGTGCCGGGCTGCCCTCCCCGCCCGGAGGGACTGCTCGAGGGCATCCTGGTCCTCCAGGACATGATCGGCGCCAAGGGCCAGCCACCGACGTCCACGCTTCGCCAGGAGCGCGAGGGCAGCGAGTGAGCGAGGTGCGCGACATCATCGAGCGCGCGGTGCCCGACTCGACGCGCGAGGAGATCACGCATCGCGGCGAGCTCACGATCGAGGTTCTGCCCGACCGGCTGCTGGAGGTCGCCCGCTTCGTCGCCGGCATGCCACTGTCGTTCACGCTCTTGTCGGACCTGACGTGCGCCGATTTTCCCGAGGAGCCGGGCCGGTTCCGCCTCGCCTACCAACTGTTCAGCATCG